>JBOHFY010000066.1:0-3522 GCA_050699895.1 Pseudonocardiaceae bacterium | reverse complement strand
GAGCTGCCCGGTCGGATCCCGGGCAGCTCCCCCGCCGAAACTCGGCAACAGGAGAGTCGATCACAAACCACGAGATCTACGGGACACGCTAGATCTCGCTGGCTTCGCCGGCCCAAAGTAACCTAGCCCACCCAGCTGGCACGCCTTGCTGCCGGGCATAGCTGCAGTCAAGACTGCCGCGACAGAACTACTCACAATACTGATATTGGCCAGGCGATGACTGCGCGGCCGATTGTCCTGCAGGTACGCGTTGATGCTCGCTCGGCGAGCCCGGATCCTGCCCACCATCTCCTGCCGCTCGTGGACATCATCGCCTATCAGTCTCGCCCCCTGCCATTGACGCTCAGTCGGCGACGGTGGTGAGGAACGTCCGCCAGGCCGAGGGGGCGACGGCCAGGGCGGGGCCGTCGGAGTCCTTGGAGTCACGCACCAGGACCCGCTCCGGCGCGGGCGCGACCTCGACACAGCCACCACTTCCGCCGCTGTAGCTGCTGGTGCGCTAGACGATGCCGTCCGGCTCAAGCGCGGTCATCATGGTCCTTTCCATCCGCATCAAGCTCGGTTGCCACGGCGGCAATCAGCTCCCTTGATTCTCCCTCGCCCAGCGCGGCGCCCGCCAGGGCCGCCAGGATGCGCCGGTAGGCGACAGTCTCCTCCCGTTTCTCCAGGAACAGACTGGAGGTCTCGCTCTCCAGGTAGATCACCGGCTTGAACTCGGTGAACTCCATGAGCGTGAACGCCCCGGTCATCGCCGCGTACGCGCCGAGCGACGCTGGTACCACCCGTAACCTGGCGTGGGAGTGCACCGACATCCGCAGCAGGTGGTGCAGCTGGTCGGACATCACCGCCGCTCCGCCGACCGGCAGCCGCAGCGCGAACTCGTGGACGGAGAAGATGAACCGGGCTGGCCGTTCCTGGCTGAACAGGATCTGCCGGGCCAGCCGGGCGATCACCCGCTCATCGACCTCCTCGGGCGGTACATTGGCGATGCGGCTGATCACAGCACGGGCGTACTCCTCGGTCTGCAGCAGGCCGGGGATGAGCGTTGGCTGGAAGTCGCTGATCGCGACCGCCTTGTCCTCGTGCTTGATCAAGGTCATGAGCTGCTTGGGCAGCCGGGCGCCGTGCTGTTGCAGCCAGCCGGGGATGTGCTGGTCCTGGCACAGCGCGAGCAGCCGGTCCCGCTCCGGGGCCTGCACCCGGCAGGCTCCGAGGAAGGCGGCGACGTCCAGCGCGCTGCCCCCGCGCTTGCCCGGCAACAGCCGGGACACCCCGCTCTCCGACCAGCCGAGCACCCGCGCGGCCTCCTTACCGTTCAGCTCGGCGCCCTCCATCGCCCGGCGCAACCCCTCGCACAGCTCTCGGCTGCGTATTGTCGGCTCACGATCTCGCATAACAACCTCCCCCACGGCGGACTCCGCAATCCGTCCGCAGCGCCTGGCACCAAGCCCCAACAGGTCTGTCAGCAGAGGTTATTGCGTGTACTGAGTGGCAATCACGCCCTCGGCGCGTTGCGCTCACCGTGCAGCCACCGCGACCACGCCCACCGCGCAACACACGCCAGCGGTATCCCCGTCGGGGTGGGTCTCACCGCCCAGGCCTGGGGCGGTTCCCAGCACGACCCCGCGTTCGGCCTCCAGCCGCTCGTTGCCGGTGGGGCCTCACCGCGCTGCTCTTCGCTTACACCCCTTGCCCTCTCCTGTCACCAGGAGTAGCGTAGAACATATGTTCGATATTACTCGATATCTTGTCCCGCCCCAGCGATGTCCTGATCGACCTCGTGCTGGCCCCCACCGTTTCCTGCCTGCCGTGATCGTCGTTCCAGTAATGTGAGCGGCGATGAGGGTACGCAGGTCACAGTTGGTGCACTCGGCGTTGGGCGTCGCCTCCGGCCCGCCCGGGTGGGCCGTTACACGTCGACGATGATCGAGCGGTCCGGGCCAGCGATTCGGGCGGCGTTGCTCGCGCATGCACCCACCGAGGAATGCGCACAGTTTGAGGCAGAGGTCCGGTCCGCGCTGGCGCGGGCTGCGGAGGACCTCGATTTCTCAGGGCTGCAGGCAGTGCTGACACGCTGGCATGCGCTGGCCACGATGGCGGCCAACCCACCCACCGACGACGAACGTGAGCAGATCGAGCGCGCGAAGCTCGGCGACTTCACCGGCCTACTCGCCCGGGACGGGGATGGGAACTGGGTTCGGCTGTAATGCCGTCCTACACAGCGCGCTGGCTAGAGATCGCTCAGGAGCAGCGCGACAGCCTCCCCGCGACCACGCAGCGGCTGGTCGACCGACGGATCGAAGGGTTGCTGGAGGACCCGACCGGAGACCCCCATGCTCTCTACTATCAACAGTTCGATGAGTGGAGCATCCCGTTCGCCTTCGGCGTCGACGAAGGGTTCATTTACTACGCCGTCGTGCACGAACCCAGGCTGGTGGTGATCCTGCGCCGGTTGGTCTTCGGCGGTTAGCCTGATCATGTCCCCGAGGCAATCGCGGCGCGCAACACCGCCGCGACGGCGCCCGCCGCGCGGCGCACGGCAGCGGTGTCCACATCGTGGTGGGTCACCGCCCGGACCAGGTCCGGTCCTAGCGCGCCCATTCGTACCCCGTGCTCACCCTCCAGCCGCTGACAGAACCGGGGCGCGTCGGCCAGTCTGAAGACCACGATGTTGGTTTCGACGGTGCCGGGGTCGAGTGTGATGCCGGGTAGTTCGGCGAGTCCCTCGGCGAGGATTCGAGCGTTGGTGTGGTCCTCGGCGAGGCGGTCTACGTGGTGCTCCAGAGCCCACCGGCAGCCGGCCGCGACGATGCCGGCCTGGCGCAGCGCCCCGCCCATCATCTGCTTGTAGCGCCAGGCCTGCTCGATGAGCTCGGCCGAGCCGGCCAGCACGGCACCCAGCGGCGCGCCTAGGCCCTTGGTGAAGTCGATCCACGCGGTGTCGAACCCCCGCGCCCACTCCGCGGCCGGCACCCCCGAGGCGACCACGGCATTCATCAGCCGCGCCCCGTCCAGGTGGGTGCACAGGTGGTGTCGCGCGGCGACCTCCAGCACCGCGCGCATCTGCTCCAGTGGCCACACCCGCCCGCCGGCCAGGTTGGTGGTTTGCTCCACGGACACCAGCCGGGAGCGCGGTTGGTGGCGGTCCCCGGCCCGGAACAGTGCGGCCTCCAGTGCGTCGGCGGTGAACATGCCGGCCTCGCCGGACACCGGGGCGAGCACCGCCCCGGACAGCGCCGACGGGCCGCCCGCCTCGGCCACGACCGGATGGGCGCTCGGGTGTAGGTGCACCGCGTCGCCGCCGGGCCGGATGTGCAGCCGAAAACCGATCGCGTTGCACATCGTGCCCGACGGCAGGAACACCGCGGCGGGCTTGCCGAGCAGCGTGGCGACCCGCTCGCACAGGGCGTTGACGGTGGGGTCCTCGCCGCGCTGCTCGTCACCCACCTCGGCGGCGGCCATCGCCGCGCGCATCGCCTCGACCGGCCGGGTCTGAGTGTCGGAGTACAGGTTGATCAGCAT
>JBOHFY010000065.1:0-1516 GCA_050699895.1 Pseudonocardiaceae bacterium | reverse complement strand
GGCGCCCCGTTATGACCTGGCCCGATTCGGTATGGAGGTGTTCCGGGCCTCGCCCCGCCAGGCTGATCTGATGATCGTGGCGGGCCGGGTGAGCAACAAGATGGCTCCGGTGCTGCGGCAGATCTACGACCAGATGCCTGAGCCGCGCTGGGTGCTCGCGATGGGCGTCTGCGCCTCCACCGGAGGGATGTTCAACAACTACGCGATCGTGCAGGGCGTGGACCACATCGTCCCGGTGGACATGTACCTGCCGGGTTGCCCGCCACGTCCGGAGATGCTCATCGACGCGATCCTCAAACTGCACGCCAAGATCATGGATGAGCCGCTGGGTCCCAAGCGCGCCGCCCTGAAAGCCGAGCGAGGCGAGCGCACGGAGATGGTGCCCTCCTCGGTGCGCTACGCGCCCAAGCACTCTGGAGCGCAGCAGCAGTGAGCGACGTGGCGAACCAGGACATCAGCAAGGATCTCGCGCCTGGTCAGCGCAGCTCCGCCGAGCTGAGCCCATCGGAGCAGGCTGAGCACGAGGCTCGCGGCGGGGTGGTCGCCGGCCGGGCCCGGCAGGGCATGTTCGGCGTTAGCGGCTCCGGGGACACCTCCGGGTACGGCGGCGTGACGCTCCCGGGTTACCTGCCGGCCCCGGCGCGGCGGCCCTACGGCGGGTGGTTTGACGAGATCACCGACGAGCTGCTGGCCGCGATGGCGGAGCGCGGGGTGCCCGCCGCGGCCATCCAGCAGGTCACGGTGGATCGCGGGGAGATCACCTATTACGTGCGCCGGGAGCACCTGCTGGCGCTGTGCGCCACCCTGCGGGACGATCCGGCGCTGCGCTTCGAGCTGTGCAGCTCGGTATCCGGCGTGGATTACGGCACCGAGCTCGGGGGCACCGAGGTCGCCCAGCGGCTGCACGCGGTCTACCACCTCACCTCCATGACCTACCGGCGCCGGATCCGGCTGGAGGTCGCCGTCGACGTCGAGGACGCCCATGTGCCCAGCGTGGTCGAGGTGTATCCGACCGCCGACTGGCACGAGCGGGAGGCCTGGGACATGTTCGGCATCATTTTCGACGGCCACCCGGCGCTGACCCGCATCCTCATGCCCGACGACTGGGACGGCCACCCGCAGCGCAAGGACTACCCGCTCGGGGGGATCCCGGTGGAATACAAGGGCGCCGAGATCCCGCCACCGGACCAGCGGAGGGCGTACTCCTGATGGCTTCCGAACCGCGCTCCCCCGCAACAGACCCCTACGCCGCCACGTCGCGGGAGACCACCGAGGGCCGGGTCTACACCGTCACCGGTGGCGACTGGGACGGCATGCTCGAGGACTGGAAACACGACGAACGCATCGTCGTCAACATGGGGCCGCAGCACCCCTCCACCCACGGGGTGCTGCGGCTGGTCCTGGAGCTGGAGGGGGAGGTCGTCACCCAGGCCCGCTCGGTGATCGGCTACCTGCACACCGGGATCGAGAAGAACTGCGAGTACCGGACCTGGACCCAGGGCGTCACCTTCGTCAC
>JBOHFY010000064.1:0-2232 GCA_050699895.1 Pseudonocardiaceae bacterium | reverse complement strand
CAGTGGGATCAGTGGGGGAGCCGCTGTCAGCTGGTGAGCAGAAGCTTCCACTGTCTCGGCGAACCGGGCCTTCGCGTCTTCGGGGGCCCGACTGAAGGCGGTGTCCATGAGTGCTTGGCTGTCGGGGAGCAGGGTGATGGTGGCGCCTCGGGCTTCCCACTTGCCCACGGTCCGGGCGCACACACCGAGATGCTCGGCGAAGGCACGGATGCTCAGGCGCATGGCCCGGCGAAGCGCCTTGGTCTCGGCTCCGGTCCAGCACTGAACAGTGGCCATAGGGGACACCCACGATCCTCTCGGTAGTGGGCCAGTTCGCGCTGAGCATAGTACTGCGCGGGTGCATCATCTGAACCTCACCAGCACATTCCCCGGCGGCAGCGCCCTGACCAGACTTTGGTCACGCAGTTTCCCACCACGACCACGGCTGGCCGCCGGTTGAGCCGCTGACCCCCGACTTCGGCTCCCGGTGGCCGGCCGGCCACCCACTCATCAACCCCGAGGTGATATCCACCATGCCCACAGAACCACTCGCCGCCAACCCCCCACGCGATGCCGACGGCACCTTTATTCCCTTGCGGAGCCGGGTCGAACAGGTCACGGTGGACAAGGCCTACGGGGCCCTGCCGTCTCGGCTGCATCAGCAAGGCCAGGTCATCGGCCAGGGCGCCAACCTGCTCTACGTCCGCTTCGAGCACGAATACAACCTGACCACCCTGCGACCCCACCTCGTGCGCCTGATCCAAGCGCCAGACGGCTACTGATACCGGGTCCTCCGGGTCAGCGGCCTAGCTGGGCGATCTGGCCCCCACTGCGCAGTGGTCCTGGGGACCATCAACCGATCGGGCCGCCGGTCTCCGCCGCCGACCAGGTCTTGCTGTCCTGCGCCAACATCTTGTTGGGGAGCAGCCGGTACTGAGGGACCTCGGCGATGCCGTCGTGGATCGCGAACGGGCGAACGCGTAGCCGCCTCCCGGTGACCTCCCACACATCACCGCGCCGCGGCATCACGCGGCACCATCACGCCGAAAATTGTCAATCTCTTGAGCGGCGGCCTCAGCCTGGGCCACCAGCTCATCCCGGATGGCGGAATTGGCGTCCGTCCAACGGGCACAGCCCCGGAAACGGCGACTTATCGTCCGGTCACCCCCAGCCCCCAACGGCATCCACCCGACGCAACGCCTCCACCAGAGCCGCACGATGGCTTCGGTTACTGGTCCTTCCGCGACCGAACAGGCCACAACCTTGTCCTCCCATCGGCGCTGGTCTCAGTCATGACCCTCTGGTCCTGCGATCTTCGTCAGCAGCGCGGTGATTTGAGCCATACCAGTGGCCTGAATGGCGAAGCCCCCCCGCATCTCGACGAAGCCCTCCCCCATCTCCTTGCGTATCTCAGCGAAGCCCTCCCGCATCTCCTGTGCCTGCCCTAGCTGGGTCTCCCGCAAGGCATTGAGAACCTGGATATGGGCACGCAGCTCAGCACGGACCTCCGACACGTCACTGTCGGCACCGGCGGCCAGCACGCGGGCAGCGGCCGCATCCACCCGGGCGGCAGTGGCGTCCGAGCTGATGAGGACGGCCTGCTCGCGCAGCCGAGCAACCTCGCGCTCCAGGACGGCCAGGCGGGCTTCGACGTCATCGACCGGATCCGGCATGGGCGAGATCCTACTGTCGCATGACGTCAGGCCGGGACCGGAGCCGCGAGCCACGCGCCGTCGCCGGAGCAACTGATCCGCCGGCCACTGTGTTGTCCCTCAGGTCTGACGGTGAATTTCCCCTGTCCCGGTCATCGGGAGCGGTAGACGTCACCGCGGTGATCTACCCGGACGACGACCACGGTACGGACGCTGTCGTCGATGCGGTATACGGCGCGGTACGCACCGCGTCGCGCCGAGGGGTATCCGGCCAGCTCCCGCTGAAGCGGCTTGCCGATCCAATGCGGGTCAACCGAGAGCGGGCCGGAGATGAACTCGATACACGCACCAACGATCTTCGCCAGCGCTCCTGGGTCCGCTCGACCTCGCTGATCAGCTCGGAGAAGTGATCCCGCGCATCGCCGACTGGCACCACGCGCACGCGCAGCACCATACGCCACATTTTCCGCCAGATCAGCGATCGTGCTCGCGAGCTCGACGCCACGAGATACTCAGGTTCGCCGACGTGCTCTAAGTTCTCAGGCTTGGGCGCCATCGAAACCGTGCCGTCGGCACTGCCAACGTTGTGCGTCGACAGTGC
>JBOHFY010000063.1:0-3584 GCA_050699895.1 Pseudonocardiaceae bacterium | reverse complement strand
GCTGACGGTTGCCGAGGTCGCCCAGATCGCGGACCTGGAGTCTCGCGAGGTGTTGTTGGCCAAGCTGGCCGGCGCGATGAAGGCCAATCTCAGCAAGGCCGCCAGACTGTTCGCCGAGCCGGCCTCCCAGGTAGCCCGGTTGGCTGCGGCCCTGCGCGACAAGCGACACGAGCAGCAGCCGACCGACGACGGTGCCGAGAACTGATCGACCCACCGCCGGCTGAGCCGGTAATCCAACTACCGCCGGCTGAGCCGGCAGACCAACTACCGCCGGAAGAAAAGGAACCATCATGGCGAAGATGAGTATCGACGATCTGCTCGATACGTTCAAGGACATGACGCTGCTCGAGCTGAGCGGTTTCGTGAAGAAGTTCGAAGAGACCTTTGATGTCAGCGCCGCGGCGCCGGTCGCGGTGGCGGCGGGTCCAGCCGGGGGAGCCGCCGAAGCCCCGGCCGCGGAGGAGAAGGACGAGTTCAACGTTGTCCTTGAGGCCATCGGCGAGAAGAAGATCCAGGTCATCAAGGTGGTCCGCGAGGTCGTCTCCGGCCTCGGCCTCAAGGAAGCCAAGGACCTGGTGGAGAGCGCCCCCAAGGCGATTCTGGAAGCCGTCCCCCGCGACCAAGCCGAAGCAGCCAAGTCCAAGCTAGAAGAAGCCGGCGCCAAGATTACCCTCACCTAACCCCCGCCCACCGCATTCAGCGGGCTGAGCGGGGTTATTCGACCCGCGAAAACCCCGCTCAGCCCGCTGAATGCGTGGCGGGCAGGTGGTGGTTGAGCCAGGAGATGAGGTCGGTGAGGATCTGGTTGCGCTCGGGCTCGTTGAACAGCTCGTGGTAGAGGCCTGGGTACTGGTGCAGGGTGGTGTCTGGGGAGGACACGTTGGCGTGCACCATGACCGAGCCGGCTGGCGCGCATATGCGATCGTCGGTGCCGTGCAGGAGCAGCAGTGGCGTGGACAGCCTCGGCAGCCGGGCGGGCAAGCTCTTCATCGTAGCCAGAATCTCGGCTCCGGTCCGGGCTTTGAGTCTACCGCGATACACCAGCGGATCTTCCCGGTAGGCACGGACCACCTCGGGATCTCGGCTGATCTTCTCTTCGGCGCCTATGGCGACCACGCCGAGGTTGGGGACCAGCGCCGAGAGCACCCCGGCCAGTCGTCTCTGCAGCGCCGAGCCTGCTATCGGCTGCACCGCCGGCCCGGACACGACCAGGCCGTCCAGGGAGGCTCCAGGTTCAGTCGCATAGTGCAGCGCGATCAAGCCGCCGAGCGAGTGGCCGACCATGAACACTGGCAGGCCGGGATGCCGCTGGAGGGCGAACCGCACGAAGGAGCTCAGGTCCGCCACGATCAACGCCATTCGCTCGATGTTGCCTCGTCGCCCGTCGGATCGTCCGTGTCCGCGATGGTCGGCGGCGTAGACCGCGAAGCCCGCCGTGGCCAGCCGGGCTCCGACGTGCGCGTAGCGCGCCGAGTGCTCATGGCCACCGTGCACGATGATGACGACCGCGCGGGCCCGGTCCCGGGGGAGCCAGGCCTGCCAGTACGCGGACCGACCGGGCGCGATCGCCCGGCGCCCTTCCTCCTGTCTGGTGCTCACGGATTACCTCCTCGGCGCGCTCGACTGCCATCCCGGAAAACCTTAGGCGCCCGTGACCACCAGCTATCTTCCTACCCTGGATGACTATGACTAGCATCGCCACCACTCGCACCTTCCTAGCGCGAGCTTTCCTTGGCGGTCCGCTACGGGCAGCTACCCTCGTGGTCGCGGTGGTCGCCGTGGTCACCTTCACCGCTGCGGGCTGGTTCGGCGCGTCCTGGTACTGGGTTGCGCACGACAAGTCCCTTGCCCTGGGGATGGACCGCGATGCTGTGCTGCGGGATGCGCAACGGGCCACGCTCACCCTCAATACGCTCGATTATCGGCGGGTGCAGGACGGGCTGACGTTGTGGGAACAGTCCGCGACCGGGGCGCTGCTCACCCAGCTGCGGGCCAACCGGAGCACCTATGCCCGCGCCATCACCGACTCCACAACGACCAGCATCGCGAAGGTTCTCGACGCCGCTGTAGCCTCCCTCGACGAGCGTTCCGGCATCGCGCAGGTGCTCGTTGGGGTGGACGTCACGTCTGCGTCCGAGCAAGGTGACCCGAGCTGCACGCACCGGCGTGTCCGACTCGAGATGATCCGTGCTGGCGACGCCTGGAAGGCCGGAACGCTGGCGGCGGTCGGCGACGCTTACTCCGAGCCTGGGCCGTGTTCACCGGCCGCATCGCCGAAATAAGGTCCGCAACCGTAGGTTTCCGACCTCGATAGGCCCCCGACATCAGGGAGAAAGGCGAAGATGACCATCCCGGCCCCACCAACACCGCCCGCTCCCACCGAGGAGGTGGCGAAGCCGCCCCGGCGTCTGGCTGGGGTAGCGACGTTGGTGGCATTGGTCGCCGCGGTGGTGATCGCACTAGGTCTCGCGGCCTGGTTTCGTGGCGAGGCCAACCAGCTGGCCGGGTCTGCGGCGGCGAGCAACGACGCGTTGGTCGATGCCGCCGCCACCACCCAGGTCGCCGGACAGGTACGCGAAGCGGCGCAACGCGTCTTCTCCTATGACTTCGCCCGGCTGGATGACAACGAACGAGCCGCCGCTGAGGTCATCACCGGCCCGTTCGTCGACAGTTTTCATCAGCAGTTCGCCCGGGTGCGGCAGCTGGCTCCGCCACAACAAGCCGTCGTGGTGGCGACCGTGCCCGCGCTTGCCGTCAAAGTGCTCGACGGCGACCGGGCGATCGTGGTGCTGTTTCTTGATCAACAAGCCCACCAGGGCGGCCAAGCTCAACCAACCCAAGCTTTCGGCCGGCTCGCTGTCACGGCCCAGCGGGTCAACGGCAACTGGAAGATCGCCGACGCGGAGCCGTTCTGACCGCTGCCGAAGGCGACTCTCGCTAGTCCATCCCGGGCCCCACTTCTGGCATCGATCGGCCGCGCCGGTCGGCCGTATGGCCGCTTATCGTGCACTTCCAACCACTGATCGGACGATGCACCCTTGACGGGCGGCGTCTGGCAGGTCACTCTAGGAGCACGTTTGCGCCGGCTTCGCCCGGTGCTGGACAGTCGCCGTCCTAGCGGCTAGACTGCCTCTTTGCGCTGCCCTTCTCATGTCCCTGCGTGCAGGGCTCAGTGGGCTGCGTCGATGGCGACCACCATTGAGGGTAACAACCCCACACGACAACAGCATGACACCAGCATCTCAACAACTACATCAGCAACTGCACCAACACCGCGCCGGGAGGCTGGTCACCGGGTGACCACGTGGTCCTGCGCTCGGCAGCGCTAGTGTTCGGAAGGACGCAATCTTGGCAGTCTCCCGCCCGACCAAGACCTCTGCTGCGAACAACTCCGTATCCCGCCTCCCGGGGGCTCCGGCCCGCCCATCTTTCGCGAAGATCCGTGAGCCGCTCCAGGTGCCCGATCTCCTGGATTTGCAGCTTCAATCGTTTGAATGGCTGATCGGTGCCGATGAGTGGTACCAGCGCCGCATTGACGCTGGTGAAGAGCAGCCCGTCGGTGGCCTCGCCGAGGTGCTTGAAGA
>JBOHFY010000062.1:0-15429 GCA_050699895.1 Pseudonocardiaceae bacterium | reverse complement strand
CCTCTCACCTCCAGGAATTCACCAGGCTGGAGTGGTACACGGCCTACTGGGACTACCGCGACAACATGACCTTCATCCGCGAGCTGATTCTCGCGGTGCTCGATGAGGTGCTTGGCACCCGCACGGTCACTTACGGCAGCGTGAAGCTGGACTTCGGCGCCAATTGGCCGGAGCTGGACTACCGCGCCGAAATCGCCCGGCAAACCGGCATCGACCTCACCATCGTCCGTGACCTGGCGACACTGCGGGAACGGGTCGCCGAGTGCGGTCTGGACGTCGAAGAGGCGGTGTCCTACGCAGGACTCGTCGATCTGCTGTACAAGAAGACGGTCCGGCCCACACTCATCCAGCCATGTTTCCTGGTGCATCACCCAGCGGAGCTGGCCCCGCTGGCTCGGCGCAGCGATGAGGACCCAACCAGGCTTGACATGTTCCAGGTCGTCGTCAACGGCTGGGAGATTGTCAAATCGTACTCAGAACTGATCGACCCGGCCGAGCAGCGGCTACGGCTGGAGGAACAAGCCGAGCTGCGCGAAGCCGGCGACGACGAAACCATGATGATGGAAGAAGACTTCATCGAGGCGATGGAATACGGGATGCCACCGATGTCCGGTCTTGGCCTGGGCATCGACCGATTCGTCGCCCTGCTCACCGACGCGCCCACCCTCCGCGAAGTCGTCCTCTTCCCCGCCATGCGCGGCATCAAGAAAGGCCAGACCAGCCCAGACGACGACACCTGACCCGGCCCGGCCGCCCCACACGGCCGCTAGATGATCTGCTAGTTGGGAACGACAGTGGCGAGTTGGCCGAACCCAGGGGCACGCGGGGACCCAGCACCGCGACGGTGCTTTGGTCAATCATCCGGTTCGCTCTACCGGCGCCCACCGGTCTGGCGCCCACCGGTGATTGTTGAAAGTGAGAAGCGCCGTTGCGGTGCAACGTGGGCGAGGGACCTCGGCAACGTCGCGCCGGCTATCTGGTGTGGCGCGGCACGCAGCAACGGCACGAGCCGGTCGTCGTCCCGGCACACACGCACACCACGCCAGTCCTTCCACGCATCTCACCGACAGGAGCGGTGAGCAACGCTTGGGAAACCCGAGATCAGCTACTTGTGGAACAGCTCGAACAGTTGATAACGAGACTCAGCAGCGGGGAGCCGATAGAGCCGACCGAACTCACGGAGCGGGCAGTGCGGCTACTCACGGGCGTAGTGATGTTGCTCAGGTGGCACCGTGTTAACAAACGGAGTCAGTGCCAATATCGTGCGTGGACGAGGCGGGTTTGGCGATCAGTTCGCTCAGGCGGTGGCGGGGTCGTCGGTGAGCAGGTTGCGGGTGCGGTTCGGGTCGACCGGGATGCCAGGGCCCATGGTAGTGGAGAAGTTGACCTTCTTCACATAGCGGCCCTTAGCGGTCGAGGGCTTGCTTCGCAGCACCTCGTCGAGCGCGGCGGCATAGTTCTCCACCAGCTTGTCGGCATCGAAGGACACCTTGCCAATGATCAGATGGAGGTTGGCCTGCTTGTCCACCCGAAAATTAATCTTGCCACCCTTGATGTCCACGATGGCCTTGGCGACATCGGGCGTGACAGTGCCGGTCTTGGGGTTGGGCATCAGGCCGCGCGGACCGAGAATCCTGGCGATCCGGCCGACCTTGGCCATCTGGTCCGGCGCCGCGATGGCGGCGTCGAAGTCCAGCCAACCGCCCTGGATACGCTCGATGAGATCGTCAGAGCCGACCGCGTCAGCGCCGGCGGCGGTCGCCTCAGCCGCGCGGTCACCGGTGGCGAAGACGATGACGCGGACGGTTTTGCCGGTGCCATGCGGCAGACTCACCGTGCCGCGAACCATCTGATCGGCCTTGCGGGGGTCAACGCCCAGCTGCATGGCCACCTCGACAGTGGCGTCCATCCTGCTCGGGGACGTTTCCTTAGCCAGCGTCGCAGCCTCCAACGGGCTGTAGAACCGGCTGCGGTCAACCTTCTCTGCGGCCTGGCGATAGGCCTTGCTGCGCTTCATATCCCTGTCCTCACATCTGGCGGATCAGTCGTGGTACGGACCAGCGCCGGCCCTCCCACACGTACGGTGCACGCAGGTCTCAGTCGACGACGGTGATGCCCATCGAGCGGGCGGTCCCAGCGATGATCTTAATCGCGGCATCAATGTCGTTGGCGTTGAGGTCTTCGCGTTTACGCTCAGCGATGGCCCGGAGCTGGTCCCGACCGACCTTGGCGACCTTGGTCTTGTGTGGCTCGGCCGATCCCTTGGCCACCCCAGCCGCCTTGAGCAACAATACCGAGGCGGGCGGAGACTTGAGCACAAACTCGAACGAGCGGTCCTCGTAGACCGAGATCACCGCAGGTACCACCTCACCGCGGCTGTTCTGTGTCGCGGCATTGTAGGCCTTGCAGAACTCCATGATGTTCAGGCCATGGGGGCCCAGCGCCTGCCCGACCGAGTCCGGGTTCGCGGTGCCGGCCTCCAGTGCGAGCTTCACGGTTGCCGTGAGCCTCTTTCGCTTCTTGGGGGGCATGGTTCCTTCCTCACACCTGGTGAATCCCAACCGGCGCCGCGCCGGTCAGATCTTGGCGACCTGGCTGAACGACAGCTCGACTGGAGTCTCCCGACCAAAGATCGAGACCAACACCTTGAGCTTCTGCGCGTCGATGTTGACCTCGTTGATCGTCGCCGGCAACGTGGCGAACGGGCCATCCATGACGGTGACCGACTCGCCCACCTCGAAGTCGACCTCGATCGTGGGCTTGGCGCCACCAACGCCCCCCGCATGCTTGCCGGCACCGGCCGGCGCCTTGGGCTGCGCCACCCGCGGGGCGAGGAACTTCGCCACCTCGTCCAGGCTCAGCGGCGAGGGTCGTGAGGTAGCACCGACGAACCCGGTGACCCCCGGCGTGTTGCGCACGGCGCTCCACGAGGCATCGTTGAGGTCCATCCGGACCAGGATGTAGCCGGGCAGCACCTTGCGCTGCACCTGCTTGCGCTGACCGTTCTTGATCTCGGTAACCTCTTCGGTGGGCACTTCCACCTGGAAGATGTAGTCCTCTACATCCAGAGTCTGGATCCGGGTCTCCAGGTTCGCCTTCACCTTGTTCTCATAGCCGGCGTACGAGTGCACGACGTACCACTCGCCGGGAGCCTTGGCCAGCGCGGATCGAAACTCGTCGACCGGGTTGACCGGCTCCGGCGACTCGACCTCGGCCGTCCCCGCGTCCTGGCCGGCTTCATCAATGACCTCGCTACCCTCAGGTATATCGACCTCAGGTGTGTCGGCACGGAACAGCCCCGTCAGCTCCTGCCCGCCTTCGGCGGAAGTTCCTCCGGGGAAAGTCACAGTCAGTCTCACTTTCTTTACTTGCGTCATGCCGTGCTGGTCATCAACGCCGCTCGGGTACCCGGCATCAGCCGAACACGGTCAGCACGGCCTTGCCCAACCCCATGTCCAGCAACGCGACAAAAGCCACCATGAAGCTGACGAAGACCAGCACGACCGCGGTGTAGACCACCAGCTCCCGGCGGCTTGGCCAGATCACCTTGCCGAGCTCGGAGATGACCTCGCGGAGGAACCGAACCAGCCGGGCCGGCGCGGCCGTCTTGGTGTCCGTAGCGTCACGAGCTCGGGTTGGATGGCCCTTGCCCGCGTCCCCGAACCGTTGCGCCTGGGTGGGTCGCACCCGACGCGCGGCGGCGGGCGGTGAGACGTCGGGTAACGCCTCAGCTTGCTCCAGCCAACCCTCCGTCTCGTGGGTGCGATCGTCACTCACGCTGGTGATCCTCCGCTTCGCCGGGCAACGCAGGGGCGACAGGACTTGAACCTGCAACCTGCGGTTTTGGAGACCGCTGCTCTACCAGTTGAGCTACACCCCTTTACCGGGACGTCACCTGGAGACGCCCCACACTACTGGCACCATCCGATAACCCGAACCGCAGTCACAGTCACCGCGCACGAGAGATCAGCTGGCAACCCCGGCAGGCAGAGTGTAGGCCACCACCACCACCTTCTTCCAACGACCCCGCACGGGGCGACGAGCGGGGACGTCGAGCGGCGGCGCTCACGCGAGAGCGACGGTGGCGGTAGCATGGCCGAGGACGGACTGGTCGCCGCAGCGAGCGGTGATGGCGAGGACGACGGTGCCATCGTCGCGTCGTTGCGCCACCGTGCCAGAGAATTCCACGAGCGCCCCTTCGGCGCCGTCGGGCACAACGACCGGGCGGGTAAAGCGGACCGCGCACTCCAGGACGGCGCCCGGGTCACCAGCCCAGGCCGTCACCAGGCGGTTGGCCAGCGCCATGGTGAGCATCCCGTGCGCGATAACATCAGAGAGGCCGACCTCGCGCGCGAGGCGCTCGTTCCAGTGGATGGGGTTAAAGTCGCCGGAGGCTCCGGCGTAGCGGACCAGGTCAGCCCGGGTGAGGCGGACCTGCAGTCCAGGAAGCTCCTCGCCCTCGGTCACCTCGCCGCGGCGGCGCCGGCTCACCGGCCCTCCCGCCGGACGACCAGCATGGACCGGGCCGTCGTCACCGGATCGCCGGCAGCGTCAGTGATCTGGCAGCGCACCGTGAGCATGTCGTTGCCCCCCATCGCGCGGACGCCGTCAACATGCAGCGTCACGGCTAGCTCGTCACCGGCCTGGATCGGCCTGTGGTGAGTGAAGGACTGGTTGCCGTGCACTACCCGGCTGTAGTCCAGGCCCAACTCGGGGTCGCCGACCAGGGCCCGCTGCGCCCGCAGGACCAGGATGACCGCGAACGTAGGCGGGGCGATCACATCGGAGTACCCGCACGCTCGGGCGGCGCTGGGATCACGATAGACCGCATCGTCGTCGCCGATGGCCTCGGCGAACTCCCGGATCTTCTCGCGTCCCACCTGGTAGGTACCGGATGCGGGATAGCACCGGCCGAGGAAAGCGGGGTCCAGCGCCATCAGCGCAGGCTACCCTGGGCAACCGCCGACGCCAGCGGGATCAGCGGGTCTCGCGGTGCGCCCGGTGCGCGTTGCAGTTCGGGCAGTACTTGCGGATGGTGAGCCGGTCCGGGTCGTTGCGCCGGTTCTTCTTGGTGATGTAATTGCGGTGCTTGCACTCCTCGCACGCCAGCGTGATCTTGGGTCGAACATCAGTGGCGGCCACGGGTGCCTCTCTCTCGCCGAAACTGTCATCACCTGCGGTGGGGCTTGCCGCAGCCAGCGGCTCGTGCGCCGGGTGCGATGGTAGCGGTGGCCGGACTCGAACCGGCGACACAGCGATTATGAGCCGCTTGCTCTTCCGACTGAGCTACACCGCCTTCGGGGCGCCCCCCTGCGAGCCCCAATACGGAATCGAACCGTAGACCTTCTCCTTACCATGGAGACGCTCTGCCGTCTGAGCTATTGGGGCGGTGTTCTTACCGGCTCACGCGAACGCGGCGCCGCCGACTATACACAACCTCGACGCGGTCCGCAGCGCCGCTAGCGTCCAGCGGTTACCGGACCAGGGTGAGCACGGTCTCCTCGCGCGCTCCGGCGGCGCGGACGGTCCGGGCGGTCAACCAGGCATCGAACCGTTCCGGCCCGAGCGGGCGGGAGATCAGGAAGCCCTGCGCGACATCGCAGCCCAGCCTCACCAGCTGGTCCCGGGTGGCATCCTGTTCAACCCCCTCCGCGACGACGATCAACCCGAGCGAGTGGCCGAGGTCGATGATGGCTTGGACCACCGCGAGGTCGCCGAGATCACTGGCCAGCCCCAGCACAAAGCTCTTGTCGATCTTGACTTCATCGACCGGCAGGCGCCGCAGATAGGCCAGCGACGAGTACCCGGTACCGAAGTCATCCACCGCGATGCGCACACCCAGTCCGTGCAGCTCGCGCAGCACCGGCAGCGCGCGCTCCGGATCACTCATCACCGCCGACTCGGTGAGCTCGAAACTCAGGAGCTCAGCGGGCACTCGGTACCGCGCCAGGGCGTCGGTCACCCGGTCGGGGAACCCAGTGTCGGCCAGGTTACGCACCGAGAGGTTGACCGCAACGGACAGCGACAGCCCGCGGTCCAGCCAGGTACGGCACTGCGCCAGGGAGCGGTCGAGCACGTAGTCGGTGAGCGGGCCGATCAGGCCGGTGGTCTCGACGAGGGTGACGAACTCCTCCGGGTCGAGCATCCCGAACTCCGGGTGGTGCCAGCGCACCAGCGCCTCCACCCCGATCACCTGGCGGGTGGACAGCGCCACCTGGGGCTGGAAGTGCACGTCGACCCGCCCGGTGTCCAGCGCGGGGCGGAACTGAGTAACCAGCTGGAACCGGCGCAGCAGGGCCTGGCCCATGCTGGGTAGGTAGCTCCGGAGGACCTCGCCGCCGCCGCGTGCGGCGCGCAGGGCCACATCGGCCCGCTGTAGCAAGGTATCCGCATCCCGAGTAGGCTCGACCCCGGTCAGCGCCACGCCGACCACCGGGCTGCACTCCACGGCGAGCTTGTCGACCGCATACGGCTCACTCAGCGTCGCCTGCACCTGCTCAGCCACCTGCAGCGCCCGGTGCGCGCACGCGCGGGGGAGCAACGCGGCAAACGTGTCCCCCGCAAGCCGGGCGGTGAGCGCCTGGTCTGGCAGGGTGCGGCGAAACCGCTCGGCCGCACCCAGCACAACGCGATCGCTCCAGACGTGACCCAGCGCATCGTTCACCGATGACAGCAGCCCAAGTTCGATGACGATCACGGCACAGGGTGTCGAGTCCCGGTGCAACACCTCGGTCGCGGCCTCCCGGAAACCGAGCCGACTACGCAGGGTGGTGAGGCTGTCGTGGTAGGCGTCGTATCGTAGCTGGGCGAGGAGCCGGCAGTTGTCCAGCGCGGTGGCGAGATGGCTGGCCAACGTCTCGACCAACCGCACGTCGGCCGCGCCGAAGCCGCGCACCCGACTCTGCCGATCATGCACCTCGATGACGCCCAGGAGCTGGTCCGCCCCCGGCAGCGGCACCACTAGCACCTCCGAGGCGGCTCTCGTGGTCAGGGCGGAGGCGATGACCGGGTCCCCACCGCTGTCCACCAGACGCCGCACCTGCCCGATTACCGCCCTCGGCGCGGGCACAACGGCGGCCGCCCTCGGGGCAGGCACAACGGCGGCGACATCGCGCCGCGACAGTGGGCAGGACAGCGGCAGGCCGGCGACCACGGTGTGCGGCTCGCCGTCAGCCGGTATCCGGTGCAGGACGACGCGGGTGGCGTTGAGCTGTTCCCGAGCCAGTTCCATGACGGCGCTCCAGACACCCTCATTCAGTTCTGGCGCCCCGTCGTCCCCACCCCGCCCGGCCACCGCCACCCGCAGGCTGAGGTCGTTGAGCACACCGAGGTCACGGTGGTCACGCAGCAGTTCGTAGTAAGCGCGGTACACCGCCGCCACCGTCACCGCCAGCAGGCCGACCAGCACGGTGCCCCACGGCACCATCCGCACCGTTTCCTCGGCGGTGATCCCGAGCGCGGCGTTGAGCAGGCCGGTGAGGTAAAGGTGCACCACTGGGCGCGGACTCTCGCCAGGGCGTCTGCGGTCCAACAGCACAATGAAGACCCAGGTCAGCCCAGACGTGATGGCGTGCGCGATGACAAACCCGGCGAGCACCGCGCTCCAGCGCGGCAGCCCAGGCCAGAGTGACTCGAACACCAAGCGGGCCAGCAGATCGGTGAGCGCGACGGTGAGGGTCGCGTAGGAAAGGTTGAACAGCAGCTTGGACCAGGTGTCGCGGCGCAGCAACCGCGCGATGACCGTCACGCCGACATAGGCGGCCAGGACGACCGGGCCAGGTAGGCACAGCAAGCCGAACATCAAGGGGATCTCGGTGGGAGTGATCCGCGCGGTGTTGCGGCGGACCTCGACCTCGATCGCCAGGACTCGAGCGATCCCGAATGCCGCCGCTAGCACGAGGCCGCCGAGCAGCGTGCCACGGCCTGGAGTGAGGGAAGCCGTGCCCACCACGACCGCCCCAGCCACCCCGGCGACGAGCGTGAAGGTGGCAACGAAGGCAGCCGAGGCCACGGCTCGCCCGCTCGAGGGCACGGCGCCCGACGGGCGCCATCTCACATCCACACGGGCCTCCAGCGGTGGCTCAAGGACTGTGTCCGCCCCGCCCACAGTCGGCGATCAGTGCCTACTATTTGGGCGAATTGGTCGGATTAGCGGAAATCGGCCGAGCTTCCCGGCCGATTTCCGCGCCGCACTCGCCAATCTCGACACCGCAGTGCAGGCCCGTGCGGGCGGGCGCGATGGCACAGAGGGAGTCATCATTCACCTCCAGCGACTCATCATTTCGGGTCAGATAGTTACAAAAAGTGAGATCAATGTTAACTCACTCGAGTGCAGGATAGCTTCTTTAGTGTTGCATCGCTACATGAATAATCGCGGTCCGCGACCAGCGGTCGAGTGGGGAAGGAAACCGCGTGTCAGGATGGCCCGCATGGACACCGCACTCGACGAGCTTGCCGCAGCCCACGGTGTCGCGACCTGGTACCGGGATTCGCGGCGCCGGCGAGTCACTGTCGACCCCGACGTGGTGCGCCGGGTGCTCGGGCTACTCGGCGTCAGCGCGGACACCCCGGCGCAGGTCGCCGACGCGCTGGCCACGGCCCGGACGGCCCGGCTACCGGGCAGCCTGGTAGCAGCCCCACCGACGCTGCCCGAACCGCCCCGTGCCTGGGGCTGGATGCTGCAGCTTTACGCCCTGCGCTCGGCCAGCTCCTGGGGTATCGGGGACCTCGCCGACCTGCGCGAGTTCATCTCCTGGACGGTCACCGCGCACGGCAGCGGCGCCGTGCTGGTCAATCCGCTGCACGCGGTGACGCCGACCCTCCCGGTGCAGCCCTCGCCGTACAGTCCTTCCAGCCGCCGCTTCGTCAACCCGCTCTACCTGCGGATCACGGACATCGGCGCCTACCGCCGAGGGGAGCCGGTCTTACGGGCCGAGGTGGACGCCCTGTGGAGTGATTCGAAGGGGATCGACCCGAGGGGCGAGCGGATCGACCATGACGCCGTCTGGCGAGCCAAGCAGGCCGCGCTGGAGCTGCTCTGGCAGGCCGACGGCGCGCCGAGCCCCGTGATGTCGGAGGGATTGCGCGACTTCGCGACGTTCTGCGCGCTCGCGCAGCGGCACGGCCCGCGCTGGTCACGCTGGCCCAGCGAGCTGCGGCACCCGGCGACGGCGAGCGCGGACCCGCGACGAGTGGCGTTTCACGCCTGGGTGCAGCAGCAGTGTGACGAACAGCTGGCCGCCGTGCGGGACGCCGCCGGTAAGATGTCCGTTGGGGTGGTGCACGACCTCGCCGTCGGGGTGGACCCGGAGGGTGCCGACGCCTGGGCGCTGCAGGACGTGCTCGCCGGCGGAGTCACCGTCGGCGCCCCGCCGGATGACTTCAACCAGCAAGGACAGGACTGGGGGCTGGCGCCGTGGCACCCGGGCCGGTTGGCCGCCACCGGGTACGCCGCATACCAAGACATGCTGCGGGCCGTGCTCGCGCATGCCGATGGGCTGCGCATCGACCACGTCGCCGGCCTGTGGCGGCTGTGGTGGGTGCCGCCCGGGGCGACCCCGGACCAGGGCACCTATGTGCGCTACGACGCCGAGGCGATGCTCGCGGCACTGGCCCTGGAGGCGCACCGGGCCGGCGCGGTGGTGATCGGCGAGGATCTGGGCACCGTGGAGCCGGAGGTCACCGAGGCGCTAGCGGCGCGGCGGATGCTGGGTTGCGCGGTGCTGTGGTTCGCCCGCGACGCCCACGCCCCCGGCGCGCCGCTACTCGCTCCTGGACGATGGCCACGGCACACGGTGGCCAGCATCTCCACCCACGACCTGCCCACCGCGGTGGGCTTTCTGCGCGGGGAGCACGTGCGGGCGCGCGCCGCGCTGGGACTGCTGAACGACGACGCCGCGGAGTGGGCCCGGTGGGCAGCCGAACGCGCGGAGTTGCTCAGCCTGCTGCGTGCCGAGGGCCTGCTCCGCGCCGAGCACGCCGACAACGATGACGAGATCGTGGTGGCGATGCACGCGCTGCTGGCCCGCACGCCCTGCCGGCTGCTGCTGGCCTCCCCCTACGACGTGGTGGGCGAAGTACGCCAACCCAACCTGCCCGGCACCGTCGAGGAATACCCGAACTGGCGGCTCCCGCTGCCGGTAAGCCTGGAGCAGCTGCGGGGCGATCCACGAGTCAAGCGAGTGATGGGCGTCATTCGAGCGTGCCCAGGTTAATGGCTTCCTTGGCGAGGCTGAGCTCGTCCGGTGGGACGCCTTTCGGTGAGTTCAGCCACCCACCGCGGTCGCGGGGCTTGACGTGCAAGTCAACATAGCAACCGTAGTCGATGGCGAACCCGTCATAAAGTGTGCCTGGGCTTTTCGAGTCCACGATGCCGCGTTGCAGCACGTGCAGCAGGCGCGCGTCGTAGAGCTCGTCGATCGTCCCGTGCCGCGCGTCCAGGTGGTCGAGCAGGAAGGTGCGGGAACGGCGCCGGCCCACCACCTCATCAATCAGCAGCCGCAACATCTGGCGGCCCGGCTCGTTCGCGTTGATCGCGGTCTGCTTGTCACGCAGGTACCAGTCCCGAGCGGCCCGGCGCACGTCCGGCAGGCCGATCGGCTTGTCGCGGGCGTGCTGCGCGGCCAGCGCGGCGATGTTGATCGCGTCCCTGGGCACACCCTCCGCCGCGCGCACCAGCTCGGGGAAAGTGCGGGGACAGAAGGTGGCCTCAATGAAGCTGTCCGGGTCCGGCGGCGGCTCGTAGATCATTTTGGTCAATCGCGCGCTGGTGTGGTTGTGGAACAGCTGCCCGAAGAACTCCTGGGCGCGGCTCCGGGCATTGCCGAAGATCATGAGATCGTCGAGGTTGACGGCGGAGGCAGCATCAGCGCCAACCTCGATCCCCACGTAGTCCCCATTGAGCGAGGGCTGGCGTAACCGGGACCGACGCTCGACCGCCGCAAACTTCACCGTGATACCCGGGGTCGGCAGGACACAGCGGCGCAGCAGGTCCGCCAACAGAGGCTGGAGGTCGAGCGGGACACTGCTCCATTCATCGAGCAGTAACCACAGCCGCGCGCCGCCCAACGCGCTGGTCACGCCGCGCAACGCCCTGCCGAGCGGCCCGAACACCACGTGATGCCGCTCGATCCCGGTACGCCGTAACCGGCTCTGGGCCGTGGCCGACTTACGCCGTGCCGCGGATACCTTGGCATTCGGCGACGGCGACACGGTCAACTCGATGCTCCGTGACGACTCGGCCGAGCCACCCAGTGTGGTCTCCTGCTCCACCTCACCGACGACCTTGACCGCGGTCGCCGCCTCCGCTAGCGCGTCCAGCGCCAGCAACAGGGCGTTCTGGTCACCGATCTCGGAGCCGAAAGCTACCGAGAGCAATTGGTCCTGAATCGCCTCGAGTGCGTCCACCAGCAGATGGGTTCCGCGCACCGTCGGGCTCAGGTTACTGTCGGCGTACATACCCTCGGCCGAGCCGATGGTGCGCAGGTCCAGGTACACCGCCACATCACCAGTGCGTTCGATGAGGTCGCTCAGATAGAGCAGGGCGTGGGTCTTCCCCGTTCCCCTGCGCCCGTATAAGATCTGATGGTCTGTCGAGTGCAGCATGGCGGAGAACGACCCGGCCGAGACGAACGTCATGGCGAGGGTAGAACGGTCCGTACTCTCCGCGCGGCGCGGAATCCGCATCAGCGCCTGATTGAGGTGTTCCTGCCGAGAAAGTCGCATCGTCACGCATCCATTCACGGGTCTGGTCAAGCTCGACACCTTCCACTACCGGAAGGAGCCCGAGCAACACCCGGTAGATACGCACACTCAACCCTCTATCACGTGAAATTTCGGTGCTTTCACCGGCGGACACCACCGTAGGTGGTCTCCCTCGTTGGGCATGGGCCCAGCGCAGCGCCGCAGCGGCGAGGCCGGTCCACGGTGGCGTGCCAGACCGGGCTGAGCACCCCAGGCAGCGCTGAGCACCCCGGGCGGCAGGAGCCCCAGGACATCAACCGGCCTGGGTCAGCGCCCAGTACATGCGTCCGCAATTGCACGTGCATTGACCCGTGCGGAAGGACGTGCTACGTTCTACCCTTCGAATGCGCGCAGCGACACCCACAAGAGTGCGAGGCGCACAAGAGAAAGGCATCGAGCGATGGCCGGGGCGGGTCACGTCGGCGTGTTGTCCACAAGGCCTGCCGATGTGGCGTGGCGCAAAGCGCAATGGCTAACCCGGCGGTTGCCTCGAGGCCTCGGCACTGGTACAGCAAGCGACGGGGCCTTGCGCGGATCCTCACGACCTGAGCAGCGCAGCGCTGGTTCTCACGTGAGCCGCGACGAGAGTAGTCAGAGAGCGCGGTTGCGTGACCGGTGAAATCGGCACAATAAAGGACGCGTAGAGATGGACTATGCGAAGACCCGAGCGTCATTCGTGACCTGGTTTACCTGTGGCTCCGAAAACATAGATCACGCAATTAGCGAAGACGACGTGCTCACCGGGATGTCGGGCGGCTCCGGCCAATACACGGCCCTCTGCGGCGCGACGGTGTGGGTCGCATCCATGGTCTCCCCACCGGGTCGGCAGTGCGCCTCGTGCCAAACCGCCGTGCTGCTCGCCGAGCGCGACTCACCATCCCGCCACACCGGATTCCTCAGCAAGTTGTTCGGCCGTGGTCGGCACCGGGACGACTCCGCACCCTCCCAGGCTGGCGCGGAGTACCGGTTATTCGGACGGCGGAGATGAATCGGTAAGCTACCTCAGGCGGTAGTCGCGGGGACGCAGGCACGCCGGGCCGCGCGGCGCACCAGGTGCAGCCTGCCCGCCAGCCCGGCTCGCAGCGCCAGCCGCAGCGGCGCGTACAGCGGGCCGGGGTGCCGGTCAGCGAGGTAGCGGTAGGTGCTGCGATGGTGCTCAGCGAGCATCTGCTCGGACACTCGGCTGGTGGCGTGCCCGCCGAGGTGGGTGACCTCCGCGCTGGGCACGTAGACGTTGAGCCACCCGGCGCGGCCCAGCCGCTCGCCGAGGTCGACGTCCTCGAAGTACATGAAGTAGCGGGAGTCGAACCCGCCGACGGACTCGAATGCGGCCCGGCGCAGCAGCAGGCATGACCCGGACAACCACTGGGCGCCGCGCTCCCCCAGCGCGGCGTCGGACTGCCGGTACGCCGTGGTCCACGGGTTGCCCGGCCAGCTCGGGCCGAGCACCGCGTGCCCGATGCCTCGGCCCAGCGCGGGCAGCAGCCGCGCTGAGGGGTACACCGTCCCGTCCGGCTGCCGGATCAGCGGCCCCAACGCCCCCGCTCGGGGCCACCGCCGCGCGGCCGCGAGCAGCTCGTCAAGACTGCCGGGGTGCCACTCGATGTCCGGGTTGGCCACCACCACCCAGCCCACCTCGGGTCCCCACTCGACGACTCCCCGGTTGGCGGCACTGCCGTATCCCACGTTCTCACCCGTACGCAGCAGCCGCACACCATCGCGGTGGGCCGCGCGCTCCGGGGCGCCGTCGGTGGACCCGTTGTCGACCAGCAGCACCCGCGGCGGCCGGCTGGCGGCCTTGGCGACCGAGTCCAGGAACGTCTCGAGCGTGTCGCCGGGCGAGTAGGTGACCGTGATGACGGCCAGTTCGTGGCCATAGGAGTTACCGGGGGGCACGGTCCTGAATTCTGCACCCGGGCGTGCACAGCGGGCCTAGCAGGACTGCCGGCGCGCCACTGCGGCACGGTGGTAGGCCTCGCGGTGGCGCGCCGCGCTCGCCGCCCAGGAGAAGTCCTTGGCGCGCCGCTGCCCGGCGGCCGACAGCTCCGCCCGGCGAGCTGGGTCATCGAGAAGCTCGACGAGCCCAGCGGCGATGTCCTCGGCATCAATGCCACAGTAGGCCACCGCATCCCCACCCACCTCCGGAATCGCGAGCCGCCGGGTGGTCAGCACCGCGGCCCCGGCCGCCATCGCCTCCAGCACCGGCAGTCCGAACCCCTCCCCCCGCGACGGGTAGGCCACCACAACCGCGCCACCGAGAAACCCGGACAGCTCCGCCAGCGGGAGATAGCCGGCCCGGATCACCCGAACCCGGTGCGGCACGGCCCGCAGCTCGCGCTCCACTCGGCTGTCCCAGCCCAGCTGCCCGGCCAGGACCAATACCGGCGGATCGGACCACCCAGCAAGAACCTGGCTAGCGAGGGCGAACCCGCGAATCAGCGCCGGCACATTCTTGCGTGGCTCGAGCGCGCCAAGAAAAGCCACATAGGGGCTCCCGTCCAGGCGCAGGCGGTGCCGGACCACCGCCATCTCCTCTGGCGAGGGTGGGTGGAAAAGGTCAGCGTCCACCCCGTGGTGCACCACGTGCAGGCGCCCGGCATCTCGGGCGACCTCAGCGCCGGCGACGCGCGCCAGCTCGCGAGCCGTCGAGGCACTGGGCACCACGCACACGTCGGCCCGGCGCAACGACGTCCGCGTCCAGGCTCGGAAGAAGCGCGCCTTAACCGGCGAATGCACCCCCGGGTCAGTAAAGAAGGTGGCGTCGTGCAGCGTGACCACCGTGGCCACCTGGCCAACCAACGGCATCGTGTAGTGCGGGCAATGCAGCACGTCAACCCGCGCCCGCCGGACCAACCAGGGCAACCTGGTCTGCTCCCAGGTCAACCGCGCGGTCCGGGCGACGAGCCGCTCCACAGCGGGCAGCACGTCGGCATGCGGGGCCAACGCGGCATAAAGCTCAGCGTCCCTGGGCTGACACACCACCATCGGCGCGGCACCGTCGGCTTCCAGCGCCGCGACCAGGCAGTCCACATAACGACCGACGCCACCGCGGTCAGCCGGCACCGCCGTCGCGTCGATGAGCACCCGCGGCTCGGTGAACACGCGGGGAGCTTACGACGACACGGACAGTGACGGCATGCGGCGTCCCGCCGATCAAGTAGCTCATCGCGCTGTGCGTGAATCACCCGACGGGTAGATCGGCCGCTTCCTTCTGGACGCAGCGCCATGCCTGCTCGACATGGTGCAATTCGGTGTACGTCCCGCCGGTGGCGAAGCGGAGCGACATTATTTCGTCGATCTTGGTGTGCGTGAGAAAAGTGATGCCTGTGGCGTTCACCCTGGCCAGCAGGTCGAGGTTCGCCTGGTTCGCCGCCGTGACACTGCCGCCGACGCGCAGCCGGAAGCAGACTAGCGACAGCCGTTGCGGTGCGGTCAGCTCGAAGCGGTCGTCGGCGGTGATCCACTGGGTCAGTTGCTGGGCATGCTCGATTCCCCGCTCGATGTGGGCCCGCAGCCCGGTCATGCCGTACCAACGCATGACCGCCCAGAGTTTGAGGGCCCGGAACCGGCGGCCCAGGGGGATCTGCCAGTCCCGGTAGTCGGTGACCCGGCCCGATTCCGAGGCGCTGTTGCGCAGGTATTCGGGCAGGACAGACAGGGCGCCGGTCAGCGCGGCCCGGTCGGCGA
>JBOHFY010000061.1:0-1979 GCA_050699895.1 Pseudonocardiaceae bacterium | reverse complement strand
GGATGGGCTTGACCCGCGAGACCGCGCGGCGGGTGGCCGAGGAGGTACACGCCAACCCGTCGCTGGCCCTGCGGGTGCACATCAACCAGGAGCTTGGCGTGAACCCCGACGACCAACCCTCCCCGTGGGTGGCCGCCGGCTCGTCGTTCTGCTGCTTCGCGATCGGCGCGCTGGTCCCGCTGATCCCTTACCTGCTCGGCTTCACTTGGCTGATCGCGGGTCTCGCCATCGGCGCGGGTGGCCTGTTCCTGGCTGGTGGGCTCGCGGCCCGGTTCACCACCCGCTCGTGGTGGCGCGGCGGACTGCGCCAGGTGCGGTTCGGCGTGCTCGCCGCGGTAGCGACCTACCTGGTCGGCGCGCTGATCGGGATCGGCGCGGGGTGAGTGCCGCTCCGGTGCCACTCACACCGCGCTCCTCGGCCCGAGCAGGGAGTGGGGTGGGACGGGCACCGGCGCGGTGGGCTGAAGCAGCAACCGCACGGTGACGTTCTCACCATCGAAATACACGCGGGTGACTTCGAGACCGATGTACCCGTCGTCACCGAGAATGGCATCCATGCGTACGAAATAGTCGTTGACTCTGTGCAGGCCGCACAACCTCGTGGCGACCAGTTCAGCGATCGACCGAGCCTCCAATCCGGTCCCCGTTGATGCCTCGAAGTTGGGCGTCTCAAATGGCCCAGAATGCATGGTCACAGGTGATTTTCCTCTCCGGTTGGCACTGAGAAATGCTATAGTGGGATCCGCAGCGATTGCCCTACCAGGATCAGGTTCGGATCGGTGATGACGTCCCGGTTGGCCGCGTAGATCCGCGCCCAGCCGCCGGGCACCTGGTGGCTGGCGGCGATCGACGAGAGGGTGTCCCCCGGCACCACCCGGTAGGCCGACGTCGAGCCAGTGGAGGTCGGTGGGGGGCCGGGTGAACGCGGGGTTGACAGGGCCACGGGCTTCGGTACGGCGATGGGTGTGCTGTTCCCAGCGCGTTTCCCGCACACCGGCCACGCACCGATTCCCTGCGACATCAAGACCCGCTCGGCGACAGCGATCTGCTGTTCCCGGGTGGCATTGGCGGGGTTACCCACACCACCGTTAGCGCGCCACGTCGACAGCGTGAACTGCAGTCCACCGAAGTAGCCGTTGCCGGTGTTGATGGCCCAGTTCCCGCCAGACTCGCATTGCGCGACCGCATCCCAGTTCACCTCCGACGCGGCGGCCGCCGTACCAGCGAGAAGGCCACCCGCGGCCACCGGGATACAGACTGCGGCAACGACACCGGGTAGGCGGCGCCGGGTGGGTGCTCGGTGCTTGCCTCGGGACACGTGAACTCGTTTTCCCGGCCGCCTAAACGATACCGAATGAGTAGGGTCGAGTTATGCGGATATCCCCTCATCACGTACCTGGAAACGGAAGCTTCTGGTCTTCTCGCAGCGCCGAACGGTCATTTACAGCGGTGTGCGGCATCCTCCGCGAGATGCCGTCAAGGAATACGCCATCACGTGTCAACCGGCAATTTCGCGCTGGTCAACGGTGCAGCTTCGTGGGCCCTACCGCAGGGGATCGCGAGCGATGCGGCAGGCTACCCGCGGACCGAAGGAGGGCCGAGCGTGGGCGAGCGAGCGTGGGCGAAGGTGTCGGTGATCGTGGTCAACTACCGCAGCGCCGGACACACCGTGACCTGCCTGCGCGCGCTGCGCGACGAGCTGGACTGGCCCGCCGAAGCGCTTGAGCTGATCTGCGTGGACAACGCCTCAGGCGACGGCGGCGCGCGGCGGATCGCCGCCGAGGTCCCGCAGGCCCGGCTGATCCGCTCGGCCACCAACATCGGGTTCGCTGGCGGCTGCAACCTCGGGGCTCGCTTAGCCACCGGCTCGATCGTCGCTTTTCTCAACAGCGACGCGCGACCACACCGCGACTGGGTGCGCGCCGCGGTCGAGGTCTTCAGCGAAGGGCCGGACGTCGCCGCGGTGGCCAGCAAGGTGC
>JBOHFY010000060.1:0-4981 GCA_050699895.1 Pseudonocardiaceae bacterium | reverse complement strand
GACCAGTACTCACGGTCAGGGGCCAGCTGCCGCGCCCAGCGGGGCGAATCGGCGGAGTTACTTCTTGAAGATGTCTTTGATTTTCTCGCCCGCCTGCTTGAGATTGGCCTTGACCTGATCGGTCTCGCCCTCGGCCTGGAGCTCCTCGTCATCGGTTGCCTGGCCAACGGCCTCCTTGACCTTGCCCTTGGCCTCTTCGATCTTGTTCTTAGCTTTGTCGACAAGACCCATCGTATTCTCCTTCGGTAGTGTCCGACACCTCGCCAGACGGCGAGGCCACTCTGATCGAGATCATTACGCCGACAGCAGCCGTTGAAAGAACTCGCGGTAGCGTTGGAAGCTTACTCGCAGATCCTCGGTCGATGTCGGATCGCTGGCCTGGCCGCGGGTGACGTTCTCGTGGATCTCGTGCAGTGTCCGCTCGACGAGCACGCTGGCCTCCCGCACCGCACGCTGCGGGTCGTCAACAAAAGTGCCCTGCACTCGTTGCCACTGATCGCGCAAGGCGGCCGGGTCATCGAGCAGTCCCACGCGCTCCGCGCTGCCATCGGCGGCGGCTTCTTCGCTTGCGCGGCCGTGGAACTGTCCGGTCGCAACCTCCTCGACCCCGGGGTCGTGTGCGGGGGCGTCGTATCCGGTGTCAACGGGCCAGGGTGCCCCGTGCTCGTGACGGGTGTTCATCTGTGCCTCCGTGGGTGATGTCGTGACGTGGTCTGGTGGCCGGTCGCTGTTATCCGCTGACGAGCTCCTCGAACAGGGCGCGGTAGTGCACGAACGCCTGCCGCAGCTCCTCGGTATCCACCGCACCCGGGTGACCGTGATGGTCTTGCCGGGCGGCGTGCGCTGCGCGGTAATGCTCGACGATTCGCGGATGATCGGCGGCGATGAGATCAGCTCGGGCGCCGAAGTCCTCCACCGAGTAGCCACGGTCCCGCATCACGTCGGTGACCAGTTGGTCCGCCTTGTCCAGCGCGGGCCCGGGACGGTCGACGAACTCGGTCTGCACGGTTTCCCAGCGTCGGGTGTAGCGATCACGGGCAGCTGGGTCCAGACGGCGGATGTCGAGCTGATCGCGCCGGCCGGCGACCTTACCCAAGTGGCGCGCCGCGTCACGCTCGCTGCCGCGCGCGGCCACTTCGCGTTCGTACTCGGGGCCGAAACGTTTCTGCAGGCTGGCCCGGTTGCGCCAGCTCATGGCCACCATTACTAGCATGATGATCGCCACTACGACGATCCCTAAGACGATCCAGCCGACCGTGTTCATAACCAACCTCCATCGTGAGTCGCTAGGTGAGGGATTACCCGTTTGGTCGGGGAGCTACACCCGCCACACCCGTTTGGCTCATCCAGCCGCCGAGCTAAGCTCATGGGCCATGGTGGCGCCGCGGAACCCACCGAAGCCTCCCGCGCTAGCCCGCGATGTGGCGCTGTACAGCGCTGCCCGGCTGGCGCTGGTGGCCGTCATGGCGTTGCTCTTGCTCCTGGCCGGCGTCCCGCTGCTGGTGTCACTTCTGCTCGCGGTGGTGGTGGCGCTGCCGTTGTCGATGGTGCTCCTGGGCTCGTTGCGGGCCCGGGTGAACGCCGGCCTGGCGGTGGTGGGGGCGCGCCGCCGCGCCGAGCGGGATCGGCTCCACCGCCAACTCCGCGGTGAGTAGGTGCTTGCGCGCTCGCGTGTGGGTAGCAGTGTTATAGCGAACCATTATTTCGTGACCTACTTGTGACCTGGACGCTGGCAGGGAAGGGGGTGGCGGCGTGAGTGCATCGAAATGGTTGCACGTGGCGCAGTCTGTTGCCGCGCCACCGGAGGGTTCGGACGTCGGTGAGGTTATCCGTTGGTATCGGGTCCAGCAGGATCTGACTCAGCAGGCGGCTGCGGTGGTGTTGAACACGACGCAGTCGCGGCTGTCGAAGGTGGAGACTGGATCGGTCGCTCTGGGACTTGATGAGCTGCGGTTTATCGCGGCGAAACTGAACATCCCGCCCGAGCGGCTGGGTATCGTGGCTGACCGGTCCGCCCATGCGCTCCCGCTGCCGGAGCCGGTCAGTGGCTCGCTGAGCGCGCCGTTGGCGAGTCAGCAGCGGTGGAAGGCCGTGCGCGTCGAGCTCAACGCCCACCGCTGCACCCTGGGGGGTCTTGCCGCCGAGCTGTACCCACAGGCTCACCGCATCCCTGGGACTGCCGTGCTGACCCGACCGGAGTGGATGCCCTCGGCGCCGGTCGAGATCGGGGACGTCGACCTGTACTGGCACAGCGGGCAACCGGTCACATCGACCGTTACCGGTGGGATCGAGCAGACCGCGTCGGTTTGTCCGTTGGCCGCCGACGGGACCCGCTACGGCCGTTATTCCCGTGCGCTGCGCGACCTCGCCCGTCCCAAGCTGCTGGACAACCGGGTGAGCTACCGGTTGCTTGATGTGGGCTGGACTGCGGCCGGCGGCAGTCTCGGGTTCGGCTACACCTGCTATTTCGAGACCCTCGACGTCTGCGAGGCGGTCGCGCATGAGTTCGCCGAGGCCTGGCTGCGCGCTGGATGCAGGCGTCCCAGTCTCGTCTATCTTCCGCTGCGCCGGTACATTGTAGACCCGTTCGATCTCACTACCCGCCCAGCGCTGCCGAGCATCGGCACCCTGACCATCCGGCGCGACCCGATCGACGGGCACCGCATGTACCTGCACCAGCGCGACGCTGCGGCGGTGGCGGTCGGTGGCGGCATGTTCCATGTGGTGCCGGCCGGCGCGTTCCAGCCGGCCGGGCTCGCGCCGGCACACCAGGGGAATGATTTCTCGCTGTGGCGCAATATTCAGCGGGAGTACTCCGAGGAGTTCCTCGGCAATCCCGAGCACGACGGCGACTCGCCCCACCCGATCGACTATGACCATGACGAGCCGTTCCGGTCGTTCGCCGACGCCCGTGACGCCGGTGATTTCCGGGTCTTCGCCACCGCTGTGGTGCTGGAGCCGCTCACGCTGTGGGTCGAGCTGCTGACCGTCGCTGTGATCGAGGCACCCGCTTTCGACCGGCTGTTCGACGGCATGGTGAGTGTCAACGACGAGGGCGCCGCCGTCAGCACCGAGGCCGGACGGCCGGCTGTCGGCGTTCCCTTCACCTCCGGGACGCGGGAGCGCCTGCGATCCGAGCCGCTGTCACCCATCGCCCGGGCCTGTATCGAGCAGGCCTGGCAACACCGCCACACGCTGTTGGCACGCTGAAGTGGCCGTCCCGATCCGCGACACCAGCCGTCCCGGTTCCCGGGTGGTCACCGAGCCGATCCCCGACGTGGGCCAGGCGGTGCTGGACCGGATCACCGCGTTACCCCGGACCTGGCAGCTCGGGGACACCCCGGTCACCGAGCTGCACCCCGACCGGCACACCGAGGTTGGCCGCCGGATCCGCAACCTGATCGGCCCCTGAACCCGGGCCGGCGCCGCGTTCCCCGCCAGGGTCGACCCGCGCCGGCCCGCTCTCCGGTCACGGGTGTCTGCGGGCCATCGAGCAACGACGGTTCCGAGCGGGGCGACCGCAGGCCGGAGGGGTCCCCGTTGTCCGTCCGGGACATGTCCCTCGCGCTTGTCCGTGTGGTAGGGGCGCGGCGATGCCGCACCGGTCGACGCCGCTGGCGCCCACGGCCTCGGCCTGCCGCGACGTCACCGATGGTCTCTCCGCGTTGAGCCGTGGTAGGACACCGTGCCTCGGGCGATGGGGACCGCGACGCGCCCGGTGGGCGGTAGCTGGAGCCGCTGGCGGAGCGCCAGTGCGCGCCGGCACCTCTCCGTCTCGACCCAGGCGGCCTCCCGCTGCACACGGTGCGCCAGCTGCCACACCGTGGTCGTCTCGGTCGCGGTGCGCTGGAACAGTGATGTCCACCAGCTCGGCCGCGCGCGGCGATGCCGCCGCGCCCCCGGGGAGCTAGCTCGGGTCAGCATCGCCGAGGCCCTGAGCGCAGTGCCTCAGCGAGCACCCGCTGCACCTCATCGGCGCCGGGCAGGCGGACATCACGGTCCTCGGGGGGTGCTTGGGTCCACCGCGACGGCGGGTAGCCCTCCAGCGTCGTGGGCGGCAACGCCACCCACTGACCGGTTCCGCGTAGCCGCACCGGCACGGTCGCCAGGTCATCCCGCAGCGTCCCCGAGCCAGTGGCCACGAACAGCACCCACCGAGAGGGTGCGAGGGTCGTGGCGACCGGCACCGTCAGGCCGGCGTGCGCGAGTGCCGGCAGTAGCTCGGCCACCCGGAAGGGCACCTCCAGGGCGTCGATGCCGCGCCCGCACACCAGCAGCACCCCGACGTGCCGGAGCCGCGTCCAGATGTCCTCGGCGCGCTCCGGGTCGGTGACCGGGGCGATGTCCCAGGTGTCCTGGAGTGGGCACACTTCGGGAAAGCCCGTCTCGTCGGGGCGGCACGTGCTCGCCACCACCGGCCAGCCCCGGCGGACCGCGTCCACCGCGGCGTCTCGCACCCGCGTCCACGCCACGCCCGTCGCCACGCCTGTCGAGTTCGCCCTCGTCCCACCACTGCCCGTGTCACTCATGCGACCTCCCTGAGTGGTCGCCGTGGCGCGGCCAGGCACTTCCTCGCCGCGCCACGGGCCTGACCTCGATCACAGCGGCAGCTCGGGAGTGGACCCAGCCACCTCCCGCATAAGACGCGCGACGGTGGCATGTGGTCATCGACGTGTGATACGGGGTGCCGCTGCTACGGTGATCCAATGACAACCCCGGGGGTGACACCACTGTGTCCGGACTGCGGAGCGCGGCTGCGCCGAGGCCGCGAGGCGGGCGAGCTGTGCGACCCGTGCCAGCGCACCGGAACCCGACTGGTCCTGCCGCCGGGCTTCTACGAGCAGCCGCGGCTGCTCGCCGCGCTGGAGGTCCTGGACTTCGGGCGGGTGTTCCTGGCGATCCGCGCTCACACGGACTGGAGCCAGGACTCACTCGGGGACTACCTCGGGTTCGAGCAATCCCGGGTCTCCGCCATCGAGAA
>JBOHFY010000059.1:0-8408 GCA_050699895.1 Pseudonocardiaceae bacterium | reverse complement strand
GCCACAGCTCACTTTCGGCGATCATGGTGGTGAACCGGATCTTGGTGCAAGCCCTGAATTAATGATCGTGAAATGGCTGCGGGGTCGGCTGACCGGGAGCTCAACCGTTCGAGCGTCCGGTGATCCTCCGGCGCCGCCAGCCGCGGATCTCCGCGTCCGCAGTGGCGTGAGCGCGACCATGCCAGTCTCCCTGTAGGCGGACGTCGCATCTCCCGTTCCGCGGACAGCTGATCTCCCTTCGGGTGGCTGTCCGTGTTAGCGGCGTGTCGGTCCGTAACGGGTGGTCCCTTCCGGCGACTGCTGCCGGTGTGGCGACCGCGACCGGAGAGGACGCCACGCGGTGAGTGACACTGCCGACGTTGCGGCGGATGGGCTCTGGGCTCTCAGAGGAGCTCAAGGAATTTCGAGATCTTGACGAGCGGGCCGGGGTTTCCCACGGTGGCCGTGTCACGCAGAGCTACTCGCAAGCGATGGTCGGTCCGGGCGAGTGGTGACAGGTCGACCGGACCGTCGATGTCGATCAGGGTCAGCTTTCGCAGGTGCGGCAGCGTGGCCAGCGGCTCCAGATCGGTAACGGGACAATTAACCAGGAAGAGGTTCACCAGCGAGCTTCCGGCGAGTGGCTCGAGCGACGTGACGGTTGGTACAGAGATCACAACGAAATGTGTGAGCCGGTCGAGGACGGGTGCCACCGCGGCAAGACCACCGGTGAGCGGCGCATCCTGGATGATCAACCTCTTGAGATCAGGGAGCCGGGCGAGGGCTCGCAGGTCGCCGAGCTGCTCGGCGTTCGCGAGATTCACAGACCTCAGGCGGGGGTATGCCACCAGCTCTGTGAGGTCCGACAGCGCGGTGCAGCCGTGCAGATACACGCTGGTCAGTGACGGGAAGGCGGCGAAGAATGACAGGTCGCGCCCACCGTCAGGAGGACTGATCCCCAGAAACGTCAGCTCGGTCAGCTCGGTCAGTGCCTCCCAGCCCGCGCGCACTCCGCCCACCGGCACGTTCAGGGAAGTCAGCGCGCTGCAGGTGGCCACCGGAGCAAGGTCAACCGGCCCACTGGCTAGGACATACAGCCTGGTCGTGACTGACGGCGCGGTATGGAGGAAGTCAAGATTATCGACCTTGCCTGAGTCGATCAGGTACAGCTCCGCATCCCGAAGGTGCCGCAGGATGCGCAGGTGGGATACGTGCTCGACCAGTGTGACCTCGATCTTCCCGTCGTCCAGTGGGGCGTCGCGCAGTACGGCGGTGGCGTAGTCGGCGGGGTCGAAGTAGCGCCACACCTGGGCGAAGGCTCGCTGCACCGCACCGCGTGGGTCCGGTGACCAGCGGGCCAGCAGCCGCTGGGCCTCGGGGCCACCGATCAGGGCGGCGGTTTTCACGCAGGCGGCGGCCGAGGTGTCGGTCAACCCGTCCAGCGAGGACGGCAGCAGGCGCAGCATCCGGCCGCCGGCCAGCGCCAGCGAGCGGGTCTCGTTCTGTCCCCGAGGCGGCACGAGCTGCTTGACCGCCGCTTCGACCCGCCGAGTCACCTCCGGGTCGACCATCTGGGCGGTGTCCAGGCAGGCGGCGGCCAGTAGCCGCAGCCGCCGGCAGTGCGTCGGCTCGATGTCGGCCCGGTCCAGCACACCGTGCAGCAGCGCCGCCCGCCACGCTGGGGTGGCGTGCCCGACGGCCATCACGATCGTCTCCCACCACTGGTCCAGGTGGGCGCGGCTGACCAGCGCGTCGACAGGCTGGTCCTCCACGGCCTCCTTGGCCGCCAGGTATTCCTGGAAGGTGCGGTGCACGAAGTCGACCCGGCCGACCACCGGCTCCCGGAGCACGCCGCTGCGCTCCAGCAGGTGCGCCAGCACGTCCTCGGCGGAATAGGCCACGTTGGGCATTCGCGCCACCGCGCGGGCCACCTGCGCCAGTACCTCGTCGCGGGGCAGCTCGGCTCGGCCGGCGAGGCTCAGCCGCCACGCCACGTGCTGCAGGATCGCCAGTTTGCTGGCGGTGTCGAGCACGACGGCGCGGCTCGCGGGCACCTCGCGTTCGGCGTCGCGGCGTTCCAGCAGCAGGGCCAACGCGTCGTGGTAAAGCGCCATCCGGTCCACCGGGAGCTGCTGGCGGCGGTCGAGGTTGAGCGCGCAGAGCATCGCGCACAGCAGCGGGCTGCTGGCCAGCCCGCGCAGGTGCCGGCGCGCGTCGAGCTGACGGTGCAGCGCCCGCTCGTACTCGGGCAGCTCCGCGACGCCGCACGGCAGCGTCACAAAACGGCGCTGGGCGGCGTCACGCAGGGCGTCGTGCCAGCGGCGGCAGAACGCGGCCACGTCCAGCGGGGACATCCGCTCCAGCAGCACCGGCGCGAACTCTTCAGCAGCGAGCCAGCCCCGGTCAGCGGCCCCGGGGCGGGAGGTCACCACTGCCCGCAGCGTCGGGTACTCGGCGAGCAGGCCGCGCAGCCAGGCCCGCACGGCCCGGCGCTGCGCGGGGATCAGCTCGTCCACCCCGTCGACGAGCAGCAGCGCCCGGCCGCTTCGGAGCTGCCGGTGCACCCAGCCCGGGGGCAGTAGATCGACCAGCGGGCCGGCCACTCCGTCGAGCAACTCATCCGGCCTCGGCAGCGCCCGGTCGGCGTAGCTGCGCAACCGGACCAGGAACGGCACGAACCCGTTCCACTCGGCCAGCGGCCCGGAGAACCCGCTGCGCGCGGCGGTGACGGCCAGCCATTGCAGCAGCGTCGTCTTGCCCGAGCCCGCGTCACCCCGCAGCAGGGTCCGGGGGTTCTCTGCCAGCGCCGCCTCGGCCCGCAGACTGCTGCTGCCACCCGTCACGGTCCGGCGCCCCTCGGCGAACCAGTGCTCATCAGGCCGGTCGAGCCGCCCCCGCCGCCGGGAGTCGGTGCTGACCTGCAGGCTCAGGTACGCGACGCTGACCAGCGTGCGAGGCCGGTAACGCCGCACGTCGATACCGAACTGCTCCAGCTCATCCAGCGTCTCGCTGACGTGCGTGAGGTAGCGGACGCGGAACTCCTCGTCTTTCTCCCTGCCCCGGGGCGCGTCCAGGGTGGTGCGCGGCAGCCGGTGCAGGACCTCGGTGATGTCGGCCGCCACCTGAGAGAATCGGTCCAGCAGCTCGGCCAGCGCCCGCGGGGTGAACGCGGGCAGCTGCCTGACCACTTGCACCAGCGTCAGGCAGCTCTCGTCCAGAACCGCCTCGTAAAGCTGTTCAGCGGGCTCCGCCAGCGCCGCCCGCCGCACCGGGACCTGTGCGCGCACCACCCGCGCCAGCTGGCGCGCGTCGAGATCCACCGCGAACAGCGTGTCATCGCTCAGATCGGCGGCCGTCAGGGCGTCGGCCACCGCTAGCAGCGCGGCGGTCCGCTCATTCTCGGGCAGAGCGCGGAAGTCATGCTCATACACCGGACGCAGCCGCTCGGCGATCTCATCGGCAAGGTCCTCCAGCTGCCGGAGCAGCTTGCGCTGCGCGAAGTGATCCCGGACGCCGAGCCGGACCAGGTCGATCAGCTCCGCGCCCCGCTGAGCACGCTCCCGCCGCGCGCCAAACCAGGTGCCCACCGCGTGGGTCATGACCTGCTTGCCGATCTCGCTCGCGGCGGCCTCCACGGTCATTTCTTCCTCCCTCCGCCCTGTCGTCGCGTGGTGCGGAGTTGGTCGGCTCAGGGGGTTGCTGGGATGAAGTCTGGTCCGTAGTTTTGCCCGGTGCCGTCGGGCAGTGGCGTGGTAATGATCGGTTTGGCGGCTGGGTACAACTGGAACATGATCCCGATCGCCGTGCCGAGCGCGCTGTTACCGCCGCCTGACCAGGCGTTCTGAAGTGCCGCGATGAGCTGGGCATACGTTGTGTCAAAGTTTTTTGTCGCCGGCAGGTCTGGATACCCCCCTGGGGGAATCTTGGCGACGGGATAACAATCCGGGAACAGGACTGGGTCGCCGGTATACCCCCAGGTTCCGTCGACCTGGACGAACTTCCTGCCGTAGCGGATCTCGCCGAAACGGTAGAAGTGCGCGAGCTCGCCGCCGAACTCGGGGGCATCGGGGCTCTGTGCGTTGCCCTCGCCTTGGTCCTTGATCGTGGCGATCGCGGTCAGCACGTCGTCGAGCGAGGCGAGGACAGTCAACGGCTCGCTGATCCTCGCGCTGGACCCGTCGGGTTTGGGCACGCTCAGCGTGCTGGCTAGCTGCCCGGCCGTGGAGATCTGTGGCGACAGTGCCAGGAATAACTCGCGGATTGCGTCGTAGAACATGCCAATGGTGGGATAGTCGGTCTCGACGGCCGCGAGGGGATGCTCCGGTTCTTCGATCGCCATGTACATGTCGAGTGTCTCTAGGCTGAGACCAGCGAGGTAAACGTCGAGATCGGGGAGAACGCCGCCGGGTAGGTGCCCGGGATATTTCGGCGCCACGAACTTGGGCGTACCGCCGATCGCTGTGAGCATATTGCACACGAATCCCAGGTGAAGCATCTCTTCAAGCACGACGCTGTTGATGAGGTCGTATACCTCGCCGCTCTGCTTTGTGGTCGACCACATCCCGGAAAGATAGACCGGCAGGGTTGAGAACTCGAGCTCAATCGCCGCCTGGAGACTTTCCCGTAACCACGACACGTCGCGGGAATCAGTCGGGGTGGCCATCAGCTCCACGATTTTAGTGTTTGCCATGCCGCGATCTCCTTGTGCCGGACCTTCAGTGCCGAGGTCCAGCGCTCTGGTGGGAGTATTGACAGGTACCATTGCACCACGGGAGCCGAGACGGGTCCACGCCGTGGCGGATCCCGCTGTGACTTCGGGGTGAGCGGGTGGATGTGAGCGACTTCTACGATGTCGTGCACTGTCGGCGCGACGTTCGCAGTGAGTTCACCGGCGGCGTGGTGCCCACCGATGTGCTGTGCCGGATCCTTGATGCCGCGAACGCCGCGCCCAGCGTGGGGCTGTCTCAGCCCTGGGACTTCGTGCTGGTCCGCGATGTGGACACCCGCACCGCGTTCCGCGACCACGTCCAGGCTGAACGTGAGGTCTTCGCGGGCCAGCTCGACGCGGAGCGGGCCCGGATCTTCGCCCGGATCAAGGTCGAAGGGGTGCTGGAGTCCAGCCTGGGCGTCGTGGTCACCTACGACCCGCGGCGTGGCACCCCCGCGGTGCTCGGGCGGCACGCCATCGCCGATGCCGGCCTGTACTCGGTGTGCCTGGCCATCCAGAACCTGTGGTTGGCCGCGACCGCCGAGGGGCTCGGGGTCGGGTGGGTCAGCTTCTATCGGGAGGAGTTCCTCCGGGAGCTGCTGGGCATCCCCAGCCAGGTCCGGCCGGTGGCCTGGTTGTGCCTGGGCTCGGTCGAGACGCTGCCGGCCACGCCGGACCTCGAGCGGCATGGGTGGCGACACCGCACCCCGCTGGCTCAGGTCGTGCACGAGGAGCGGTTCGGGCGACCGGCGCACCGCTGAGCCGGGTTCGCGACCGCATCGGCTAACTTAGGGCGGCCGATGTGATCGCGTTGAACTCGGGTGGTGGTGAGGGCTGATGGAGGGGCGCCAGGAGGTGCGGCGTGGGCAGGCTCCGCCGGGGACTGAGCGGCCTCAGGGGTTGCGTCCCCGGTTTCATTACGAGCTGATCGGTTGCGGCCTGCGGGGTCATCAGTTGGTCGGCACCGACGTGGCCACGATCCGGCCGGTTGATGGCCTGCTCGTGCGGGAGCCGGGGGATGGGCTTCGCTGGTATCGCTGCGTGCGCTGCGATGCCTGGGTTGCGCTGCCACCGCCGGTCGCGCCGGCTCGTGAGTATCTCCCCGAGCGGTCCGAGATCGACCTGCCGCTGCGGGGCCGGCCGCTGCGTGATCGCTATGTGTTGCGCCTGATCGCCCTGGATCGGCTCGTGCACTTTCTCGTGCTGGGCGCGCTCGCGGTGGCGGTGTTTCTTTTCGCCGCCGATCGGGAGGCCTTGAGCCCGACGTTCTACCGGGTCTTGGACGCGGTGCAGGGCAGCGTCGGAGGGCCGAACGGCCAGGCTGGCGGGGGCATCATCCGGGAGCTGCGGCGGGCTTTCGCCGCGAAGTCCTCCACCCTGTGGCTCGTGGGGTGGGTGTTGGTGGGCTACGCGGTGCTGGAGGCAGTCGAAGCTGTGGGCCTGTGGTTCGCCAAGCGGTGGGCCGAGTACCTCACCTTCATCGCCACCACGCTGTTGTTGATCCCTGAGGTGTACGAGCTGACCGGCCGGATCACCGCCACCAAGATCATCACTTTGGTCATCAATCTCGCGGTGGTTATCTACCTGTTGTTCGCTAAACGCCTGTTCGGGATCCGCGGTGGCGGGCACGCCGAAGCCGCCGAGTACGCCCACGACACCGGCTGGCCAGCACTGGAACGCATCCTGCCCGGACGGTGAGAGTGTCGTTCGTTTCCGCGCGCCCCGCCGGTCGTTGATCTGTGATGTGAGTGGCGAGCGGTGTGCAAAGATCGGGCAACCTGGCGACGGTCCGTCTCGGGCTCCCCGCCCGTGGGGTCGTCGCCTGGGTAGTTACGCCTTGCGTGGGGTGTTGTCCGGTGGTGCGCTGGCCTGCGCTGGCGTGGTTGTGGTGGGCCTGGGCACGCTAGCTGCCCCGCTGCCCGACCGGGGGCTTGCCGCGCCCGCGCCGATGGCGATGGCCGCGCCCGCCGCACTGCCCGATGTCCCCGATCCTGCCTCCGCTCCGGTTGCCCAGCCCGCTGGCCAGCCGGCCGGCGGGCAGGTCACGATCCCGGTGCGGATCCCCGCTCCCGCCGCCCACCCAGGTGCGCCGTCGCTGGCGTTTGCCGCGTGGGCCGCCCGGATGACCCGGGTAACCGGGATCCCGCAGCGTGCCCTTGAGGCCTACGCCAACGCGCATGCCGAGATGGCTGCCGCCCGGTCCGGTTGTCGTTTGACCTGGGTCACCCTGGCTGGTATCGCGGCGGTGGAGTCCCAGCATGGGACCATCGGGGGACGTACTCTGCTGCCCGATGGCCGGTCTTCATCGCCGATCATCGGGATACCGCTCAATGGTGCCAACGGCACCCGGGCTGTCGCGGCTACCGACGGCGGTCTGCTGGATGGCGACAAGGTATGGGAGCACGCCGTAGGTCCCTTCCAGTTCATCCCGTCCACCTGGGCGTTGTGGCGGGCTGATGGGAACAATGACGGGATCACTGACCCGCAGAACATCGACGACGCCGCCCTGGCCGCCGCCCACTACCTGTGCGCGGACAACCGCAACTTGGCGTCCGGTGATGGCTGGCTACGGGCGATCCTGTCCTATAACAGTTCTTTAGACTACGCCCGGGAAGTTTACAGCTTCGCGCAAGCCTACGCCCGCAATGCCCAGGGCCTGACCTGACGCCTGGTGTTAATCCTTGCTGAGTTCCAGCTCAACATGGGCTGGCTTGCGCTGGATAATAAGCGTGTACCCGATCAGCGCCAAGAGGATTGCCGTCAGGGCGGCGGACGAGCCCACCGTGCCCAGGTTCAGTCCGCCCTTCTCGAGGGGTTTGCTGAAGAAGTCTCCCACGGTTGCCCCGAGCGGACGGGTGAGCACGAAAGCCATCCAGAACAACACGATGCCCGAGATGGGGGTGAAGTAGTGGGCGGCGAGGATCAGCGCCATCGCGCTGCTGATCACCAGGGCGCCCCCCGCGTAACCAAGGCCGGAGCTGTCGGCCAGGTAGTCGCCCAGCGAGGTACCGAGAGTGTTGGAGAACAGGATCGCAACCCAGTAGAGCAGCTCGCCCCTGAAGGTTGTGATCTGTTCGACGGCGAACGTCTGCCCGCTGCGGTACCAGATGGCGAACACGCCGGCCAGGCAGGCGATGAGGACCAGAGCGCCCTTGGCGTAGCCAAGCCCTGCGGAGCGATTGATGAAGTCCGACATGGTCGTGCCGGCTGTACTGGTCGAGACGATGACCGTCCAGTACAGCGCCGGGTGGAACGTCGTGACCTTCAGCTGTGTGACGAGACTGGCCAGGAACAGTCCGATGAACAGCAGTGAGCTGAGTGCGTAACCGACGTTCAAAGTCTGGGCGAGAAGATCCCCGCCGGTCTCACCGAGGGTGGTGGCGGCGATCTTCATGACCCAGAAGAGCAGGGTGATCCGCGGCAGTTTCGTCATACTTCTCCTTTCCCCGGGGCGCTCGCGATAGGGGACTTTATGGAAGCGGGTCCCTCTCTCGTCGGGATCTGAGAACTCTGGTCGCGCGACGGCGCCCGTCGGCCCGCCGCTCGCGACGAGCAGCCGGAAGCTGCTCCCTATGCCGCAGTGTCCTGCGCCATCCGGCCGCAAAGCTTCCTCAGGCACCCAAGAGACCAGCGACGACCCATCGCTGGTCTCTTGGGTGCTCGCGGTGCGCCGAGTTCGACATGAGAGCTGCCAGAGCCGCTTCGCGCAGCTCTCATGTCG
>JBOHFY010000058.1:0-14246 GCA_050699895.1 Pseudonocardiaceae bacterium | reverse complement strand
TGCTAGAAGTCCTCCGCGACCGCCCCACCGACGTGCTGCGCTTCGCCCACGACCTCCACGTACCCCCCACCTCCAACCAGGCCGAACGCGACCTGCGACCCAGCAAGGTCCAACAAAACACCTCCGGGCGGCTGACCAGCGAACAACGCACCCGAGACCGCTACACCATCCGCGGCTACCTCTCCACCGCGATCAAACACGGCCACGACACACTCACCGCGCTCCGCGACGCGATCACCGGCCAACCCTGGATGCCCGCACAACCCGCACCCACCTAAGCCTCCGCACCGACAACCGCCCACCACCGGAGGCCACAGCCGACCGGCGATCAAACCATGCCACACACCATCCCGGCCCGGCTGAATGTTTACAGTCATACGGGCCTCGGTGATGTAGTCCTCGACGTGATAGTTGATCACCCGTAGGGCTTGTCAGAGGGCGAAGGGTGCGGGTGGGTCGTGGGCGGCGAGTAGTGGTCCTGGGAGCCGGTTGTGGAGTTTGGTGTAGAAGATCGCGACTCGTTGCCCATCGTCGGTGAGGACGTAGGTGTTGGAGTGGGGTAGCCGGCGTGATCAGGCCATTGAGGCGGAGCCGTCGCAGGTCATAGCTCATTTGGTTCATCGAGTAGGGCACGCCGAGCAGGCGAATCCTCTTTAGGAGTAGAGTAGGAAGCTGGCGCGATGGCCGTAACTCCGTTTCCAACTACCTACCCTACTCTAGGTGGCTTATGCGAAACCCCGTTTAGGCTAGCCGGCGGTCGTCTTTTCGAAAGCTGGCGACACGCGGCATCAAATAATAGGCAACGGCTTCTCCAACTGGTAGAAAGGAGGCGACTAAACCAAACCCTTCATGATGGAGAAGCTGTTGCGGTTCGATCGTATGTCAGGACTGGCCGCTGAGCAACTCGACGAGCTGGAACGGAGGGTCGGCGGCCTGCTCGAGAAGCTATGGGATAAGAGCAAAGGCCGCCCGAGGGAACTCACCTTGCGCGAGGCGCTTGTCGTCACCAGCGGGTATATGCGCCAGAACATCACCGAGGAGGTGTAGGCGGAGATCTTCGATGTGGACCAGTCCGCGATCTCGCGGTACATCGCCTTCCTGACGCCGCTGATCGAGCGGGCCACCGCGGAGTTCAGGCCATCCGCGCAGGAGGCGGCGGAGGCCACCAGGGGCGCGATCGCCCTGGTAGACGGTACCTTGTGGCCGTGCTGGTCCTGGGCCGGCGAGCGTGAACTGTGGGCTGGGAAGTATAAGACGACGGGTCACGGTTCGCTGATCATCACGAATCTCGCCGGCCGTGTCACCTTCGTCTCCGAGCCGGTTCCCGGGAATCAGCATGACATGGCCAAGCTGAAGGGATCAGAGTGCGAGATGATCCTCAAGTTGGCCGGCGATGCGATTGGTGACAAGGGATTCATCGGAGCCGATGACATCATCACCCCGGTTCGCAAGCCGCAGGACCGTGAGCTGTACATGCGCGAGCATGACTACAATAATCAGATCAGCTCGCTGCGTGCTCCCGTCGAGCGGGCCATCGCCAACCTCAAGACATGGCGGATCCTCTTCACTGATTACAGAAGGCCGTTGAAGACCTTCTCGTCCTCGTTTCGAGCCGCTATCGGCCTATACTTCTTCAAAGAGGCTTTTGCATAAGCCTCCAAGACTAGAAAGTTTCGCCATGCCGATGAGTAGCTTCATTCGCGTCAAGACCCAGTTCGAGGGCCTCCACCACTGGCCGGACGCACCGGAGCTCGAGGGGTATCTGCGGTCTCCCCATCGGCACCTGTTCGTCATCGAAGCCGACATTGAGGTCTTCCACGACAATCGAGAGATCGAGATCAATGCTTCCGCCCGCTGGCTAGACATGATGATCCCTAGCTTTGCCGCCCCCTCGCCAGCCGCACCACAGTCCACAGTAGAAGTCGGCCCGTTAAACCTCGGATCGCAGAGCTGTGAACAGCTCACAACCAGAATCACCGAAGCTATTCTCGATCGCCACGGGCGGCATCGGTCGCTGCGCTGTGCGGTCTTAGAGGACGGAATCCTGGGCGCCGGCGTGACTTGGCGACCTGAGCCGCCGTAGTGATTCAGGTGGCTCAGGTCACCTGCTACCTGTCGGCTAGCACCCCGAAGTCGGCAGCCAAGGTGCCGGCGAGATAGCGAGTCATGACGATCCCGTCACGGGCCAGCTCGGCATTGATATCCGCCTGTGGATAGTCGGCAACTCCGGCATCGTTGAGGATCTGCATGTCAGTCGGGTGTGGGTGAACCTGGTTTGGGCGCATCTGCTCGACCGCAGTCACATGGTGGCCAGCGAACCCGTCGGGTACCAGTGCAGGTTCATTGGCCAGGAACACGTACATCATGAAGTGGTAGGGCCCTTGCGCCCACTGGCCGCGCATTTCATACAAGCCGATACCGGACATCGGGCCCACGACGCACCCGGCTTCTTCCAGGGCCTCCCGCCGTGCGGTGTCCTCCAGGGACTCACCGAACTCCAATTTGCCGCCCGGCAGCAACCAGGCTCCCGCATACGGGCCGCGTTCCTGGCGAACGAACGTGATGGTCTGTTCGGGGCCGGGAACAACCACCAGCGCCCCTGTAGTGACTTTCGCAAACGAGCTCAACGGCAACTCCTTCTCAGACGAATACTGCCACAGGTCGGACCACACTGTCCGCAGCGCGGCCACGCGCATCGGGGGCGACGAACGGGCCGGGCCGCCGCACGGTACTCCTGACCGTCCGTGCACATTCGGGGGTGTCCAGTCACCGGAAGTAACGATCATGGTCAGGGCCCGCACCGCGTCAGCGAGGTATCACGGCCAGATCGCTGCGGCTACTTCGTCACCGGCGATAGCGTGCACTTCTGGGTGGCTGTCGCTTGCCAGCGTGATGGGACCGGTGGTTTGCCGGGCCATGACCGAGCTGCCCGGTTCAGGTGCAGGGCATGGGGTTTCGCTGGTGGACCCGCTCTCGGGTGCTTAAGCTGGACCTAACCGGCCATGCGGCCAACCTGTCCGGGCCGGGTGGAGGTCGTCGCCGAAGGCTCGTGAGAGGCCAGAGCGCAGCTGCTCGCCGCGCTGCGCTCTGGTTCCGCACCCGGCCACGTGCACCAGGTCACCGAGCGCTTCACCGCCCCCGGGGCGTCGCCACCAGCTTCGCCGAGCGCTGATCACCCGCGACCCCACCCCGTATTCAGCGGGCTCAGCGGGGTGCGCGGTACCCCGATAACCCCGCTGAGCCCGCTGAATACGAGGATGGGTGGGTGACGGCCCCGGCGGGCTGGTGGGTGAGAACCGGAGTGTTAGTACGGGAATGCCGCCACTGCGTCGACTTTGTCTGCTGCGGTCCCGAAGTCGGCGGGGAAACGGTCCCCGAACCCCAACTCCGCGCCACCCGCGCTGCCTGATCCAAGCGTCAGTCGTGAGCAGCGACCACCGAATAACTACCGTCGCTCAACCTGTTTTTCTCTCCGGGAATATGCGGTCGAACAGTCTCTGCGAACTGGCCGGCGCCGGCACTGGCCAGGTAGGCGAGCACGTCGAAACGATGATGGCCGACATGGTCAGACCGGGTCAGCAGTGCCGGTAGACGCCGGTGACCCGTACAAGCCCATCTCCACCGCATCCGCAGTCATCTCGGCCAGCAGCTCGCGGCGCTTGCGGCTGCGCCGTTCCTTGTAAGTGAGCACCTCGTCGAGCGGGATCCGCCGTGACGAGTTCGGCCGGGAGTAGCCGATCTCCCCCGCATCCAGCAGTGTGATCAGTGTCGGGCGCGAGGTACCCAGCAGATCCGCAGCTTCACGGGTGGTCAGCTCCCGATCCACCGGCACCACCACACCTCTGCCGGACGCGAGCGCCTCGGCCACCCGGGTGAGAACCTCACGCATGGAACGAGGCAGCTCCGCCTCAACATCACCCCGGATCAACCTCAACGAGCGACCATCACGCTCACCGAGAAGATCGGCCAGACGAACCAGGGAGCCCCGCTCGTCCGGTGTGGGCGTGACTGCTTCTGTGGTCATCGCCAGACTCCCTTGTGCTTCCGTCGTGACGAGCAACAACCATCATCCCTCAAAGTGCAAAAACGCAAGCTGCTGGTGTCAATAGTCGATGGGAGCGTTTCGTGGGACTCCAGCCGGCTACTCGCCGAATGGGCGCAACTGGCGCAGTTGGCTGCGTGGATGGCCGACGATGCGGGTCAGCACGGTCTGGCCCAGCGGTACTTCACCAGTGGGTTGCACGCCGCGCACACCGCGGGCGACCGCTCGGTGGGTGTATCCCTGCTGGCCTGCATGAACTCGACCGCCGTGTACCGGGGTCCTCCAACCTCGCGATGGCGGTACACGCGATGACCAGCAACGAGATCGGCACAGTCACATGTGGAAGAAAACCACGACGACAACCGGTGGTGGCCGACCTCTATTGCCGATCCTCGAATACGCATGATCGTCGCCGGCTGGTCGACGCGGATCTCCTACTCCGTGGTCGAGACTTATGCGCGAGTGGTCGCTGAGGCGAACGCGCTCGGGTTCGAGGAGCTCGTAGCCCTTGATGACGGAGAGCTGGCACGTCTGGTCCGCCCACTCGGCCTACCCGTCGCACGGATCGGTTACCTTCGATCGCTGACAGATTTCATAGCCCGCGAACAGGATGACATGTTCGAGTCCGACCCTGACAGCATCATTCACAGATTCGCGGAACAGGTGCATCACGCCTCGTTCAAGGTAGCGCAGTGCGCGGTACTCTACGCGCGCGGCTACCATTACGGAATCATCCCGGTGGACTCAGGCATAGTAACCAGACTCGGACCAGCACTCGGCGTAACCCTACCACGAAGTCCGATGGCCCATGAAACCCTACGCACACTACTGCAACGTTGCGTTACCGACCGCGCCCAAGACTACCGCGAGCTGATCGAACAGAACGGGTACCAAATCAGCATCCCGAGGGCCGCCGAGCCCACCTGGTGGATGCACCTCGTGCTCATCTATTTCAAGAGGCTGCACCTCAACCGACCTAGCACGAGATTATGCCCCTGTCGTCCGATATGTATAGATGTGATCGACTGTCCGCGCCAATGGGGTACTCGTTGACACCGAGGCTAACTACGGCGTCTCGGTTCACCTCACCGCACACGCCCTCGAACAGATCCGTGCCCAGCGCGATAGCCACTACCACGTGAGCTGTCGGCGTCCACTCGACATCGCCAGGGTGCTCCACGTTGTGATGCACGCTGCGGCGCCATTCAGCCTTGACTTCTTCCTGCCCAGCGCCGCTGAGGCGATCACAGCGGCGGCAAGCGCATTGCCGATGGCACACGTGGTCTTCGTCAACGCCGCTGAGTATGACCTTCTGACCGACGCTGTTCCCGCTCGCGGCCTTCGGGATCTGCTCGTCACCGACGGGCCACGCCCGGCGCAGCTGATCCGCTCTGGCCGTTCCGTTGTTCGTGTCACCCCGCCGCACGCCGCGACTGTCGACGTGACCGGTTCCGGAGACACCTTGGCCGGCACGTTCCTCGCTGCCCGGTCTGCCGGGCTCGATGACGCAGTGGCGCTGGAGTGGGCCGTGCGCGCTGCGAGCCGTCACGCAGCCTTACCTGCTATCCAGCTCGACAGATAGTGCCGAACCGCTCTTCACAATCAGGGAGCGAGCCAGTGTTCTATGTCGCGCATCGCCTGTTCGCGGCTCATGACCGAATTCTCGGTGCCATGATCGCTCAGGAGCTTGGCACGGCGGTCGGGATGAACGAGGTGTTCCTTCCGTTCTGCGATACCGACGAGGAGAACCTTGTCGCAGAAGTGAAGGGCCGGCGGCTGTTCGAGCTGGACCGCGAGCGCCTCGCCTGCCTAGACGGCATGCTTGCCGTCCTGCACGGGCCGAGCCTGGATGACGGAGTGTGCATGGAGATCGGTTACGCCGCAGCGCTCAGTGTGCCCATCGTTGTGCTCACCACTGACTTTCAGACTTACGGCGCCTCGGAGCACGGTGCAACGCTGCACTTTCCTGATTCCCTAGTCCAAACTGTGGTAACCGAGATCGTCCGCATCGATCATCTCGCGGTGCTGCTCGACGCGGGGAGCCGTTTCGAGGCATTCCGGGATCGGAACTCAGGCCAGCTCACCACCGCTGTCCGTCTCGCCGTCGATCGCCTCGTCCACCACGCCCGCTCGCCGTCGGGGCGCAAGCCAGCGGCACCCGAGGCCGGAACGTTCGCTGTCTGCGAGCGTTCCCCGCATTACACCAGCGCCGATTGGGCTCGGCTTATCCGGCTTCTGGAGAACCGTGGTTACCGTGTGCATGAGGCCGAGCGCTCCAATGTGGCGAACCCGTTGGTTGCAGCGCGCCGCGACTGGAGGGAGCTGCTCCATGCCGGGCTCCTCGTAGTCGACACCAGCGGTCCGGAAACACCCTGCGGCGCCGCGGTGATGATCGGCGCCGCCGCAGCCCTCGCTCGGCGGATCATCGCCTGGCACCCGACGTCGTCATGGACTTTCGCCCGGGGTCGGGAGCCGAACTGGCGCAATCTCATGATCCAGTATTCGATTGACGCCCGGATCTCGGACGTACGATCGCTGGAAGCGTTGGTGTGACCATGGAACTCGGCGACATCCCAGCTCACCGAACGGTCGTGCTGGAGGGTTGTGACGGTGTGGGTAAGACCACTCTGGCGCAGCAATTGGTATGTGACCACGGATTCGTCGTCGTCCACTCAGACCGAACGCCGGACGGGGTCGACCTCGCCGAACGTTACCGACAGATCTTAGCCCGTCCCGGGCGGCTTGCTCTCGATCGCAGTTTCGTCAGCGAGCTGGTTTATGGACCGTTGCTTCATGGGGGCAGTCGCCTCACTGACTCCCACGCGTGTGACCTGGCCGCCCTTGTAGCCCGCCGGGACGGCGTCCTGGCACACCTGACCGCGCCTGCCTCGGTTATCCGCGCTCGTCTGCTGGTGCGAGACGGCCCGGCAGCGGCGAGCCCCGCCGACATAGAGCTCCTCATCACGGCCTACGAACGCGTGGTCACCACGCTCGCTCCCTACCTACCCGTCGTCCAGCTCGACACCCGATAGCCGACCGTGACACACCCGACACGCTCTGATGCAGGGGGAGATAGGCTGCCGCCGCCCAAGTCCGATCGTCCCCCTGCGGAGGAGTTTTGGAGATCAAAGAGGCCCAGCAGCTCGCCTGGCAGAACAAGATCGCCAAAGGCTTCAACACGAGCGATGTCCCGTTGGAATTCATGCTGTTGCACGGCGAGGTCGCCGAGAGCTTCCAGGCCTGGCGCCGAGCCCAGCCTGATCTCGGCGAGGAGCTAGCCGACGTGGCGCTGTACCTGTTCGCGCTGGCCGAGATGAACGGCGTCGATCTCGACGGTGAGGTCGAGCAGAAGATCGCCAAGAACACCCGCCGCCAGTACAGCCAAGACAGCAACGGGGTGCTCTTCCGGACGTCAGAAGGGTCCCTCTGACCACCCGTCACCCTCGTGGTGTCCAGCGGTGTCTGCGCACCGTCCAGCAGCAATGCCGACTATCCCCGTGGGGTTGGGGGAAGAAGTTCGCGGCTGCCCACGAGGCCGAAGGTGATCAAGTGAGGGTGGGCCGCTATCCCGTGGTGACTGTGGTCCAGACGTGAGTGTCACATCGGCGTCCAGCCCACCCGGCGCCAGGGTCGTCAGTGCCCGCAATGAGCCGCCGGTCGGTCGCGCGGGCCTCGCCAACCATCAGCCTCCCGCCGCCGCTGACGGCATCGTCGCCGCCGGACTGCACGGTTGGCGTGTGTGTCGTCGGCACACCGAGTAAGGCCAGGGCCTCCATCAACGGGGCTACGTCTTCGGCTAAGGTGCCGTTGACATGGCCGCCTCCGGCGGTCGCGGCGATTGCGCAGGCACGTGTGCCAGTCTCGATCTTGGCGCCTGGTACCCGCCAGCAGGTTCGTCCGCCGGGTCTGCCGGGCCACAGGCTGACTTGCCGGGTATCCACCTGCACCTCCCACCCCGCGATTGACAGCGCCCGGTACAGGGCATGTAACTCGGCTGACAGATTCGCGTTGTCGATCACCACCGGCCGCGCGGCCACCACCGCGCGCAACAACGCGGCGACGGTGGCGCACGGTGTGACTACCGGTATCTGGGTCCACGCGGTCGCTGAACGCCTCGTAGATAGCGAAGTGCAGCTCCATGCCGCAGACCCCAACGTTGCATCCGCCCGGCCATGGCAACCGGGCGCCGCCGTAGGCGGTGATCGGTGGTGCCACCAGGTAGTAGGAGGCGCAGATCGCGGCTGCCTCGGCAAGATCGGGCTGCACGCTTCGGGGATGCACCGTGCCCACGGTGATCTGGGACAGATCCCGGTGGCTGAACCACCGGTCATTCACGGCCTCCCGTCAGGGCGCTGGTTGGGCCGCTCGAAAACCTATTACCGTGATCTTTCCTTGCCAGCGTGCACGGTTTCCGCTAGCTGCCCACGAGCACCGTCGCACGGCGACGGGATCACTCTGCCGGTCACGGTTATCCTCCGGTTTCGGCGTCGGACACGCTCGCACGTGGGTGGGCTCCCCGTGGCGGCCTGGCAGGGGTTCGCCACCTTCACTTACTCGGCGTTTCCCCGGGCGGCCTCCGCTCGTGCATGGGGGCAGCTGTCTGCCTCCCAGTGCACCAGCTCCTGCTGGTGGACCTGTACGCCGTGCTCGTTGATTAAACAGTGCTGTGGCGAGCACCACGACGGGTGCCCGTCGTGGTCTGGCCGGTCGATGACGGTGTGGTGATCATGAGTGTGGGGCATCTGGTTCTCCGGGTCGTGGGTGGTGGCGCCAGAGCGGCGGTGGCCCTAAGAAGATCATTTCGCCGTACGGCGCGGGCCGGATTGGGCCACCGGAACAGCGGGTCGGTGACGGTCTGGAGCTGGTGGGGAAGGGCCGCGGCCCGAGAACGCCGCCGGCGCGTCGACTTCGTCTGTTGCGGCCTCGAAGTCGGCGGGGAAACGGTCCCTGAACGGTCTGGTGGCTGGTTATCCTCAGAGCCCGTTGGTGTTCGTGCGGTTACCGGAGGGGTTGGCATGGGGGTCGCCCAGCGGGGCAACGCGGTATTGGGGACGCTGCTGGGAGAACTCTCCTGGTCACCCAGCTCGCTGGCCGAGGCGGTGAATGGGGTGCTCGGGCCTGGCTATGTCGGGCGCAGCACGGTGTCGGACTGGCTACACCACGACCGGTTGCCCCGTGGCCCGTTACCCACCGTCGTCGCGCACCTGATCTCCGACACCCTGGGCCGGGAGATTTGCTTCGATGAGCTGTGGTCCGGGCGGGCCCGGCCCGCCGAGTTCTGGGTACCCGCCGACGCCGGGATGTACCTGCCGGGGTCCCCGGCCGGTACCGTGGAGATTCTAGACGGCTGGCTCGGGCACACCGGAGGCTTGATCAGGATGGACCGTCGTGTCTTTCTCGGGGTCAGTGGTGGCGCGTTAACCGCACCGGCTTGGGCCTATGTCGACCAGCTGGCCACCCGGGGCGGCTCGTTCGCCGCGCTGATTGAGGGCGGGCGCACCATGACCGTCACCTCCGCCATGGTGGACGCGATCGCCGCCACCACCGCCGGGCTTGCCACTCTCGGCAATGCCGAGGGCGGGCACCAGGACACTCTGCGCTTGGTCCACCACCACCTGACCTCTGTCGCCAAGCTGCTGCGGCAGGCCAGGTTCACTCACGGGGCGGTCGCCGATCGGCTGCTCGCCGAATGGGCCCAGCTGTCCGGGCAAGCCGGCTGGCTAGCTCACGATACGGGGGAACACGGCCTGTCCCAGCGGTACTTCACCAGTGGGCTACACGCCGCGCACACCGCAGGCGACCGCTCGGTGGGCGTATCCCTGCTGGCCTGCATGAGCTCGACCACCGTGTATCGGGGCCGGCTGGCCGATGGCATCGACCTGGGTCGGGCCGCCCGGGATGCGGTGGAGCTGGCCAATGCCGCGCACGAGGCGGCCCGGTCCACCCCTGCTGTGGTGCGTGCGGTGGCCGCTGCCCGGTTCGCGCTGGCCCAGGCGGCGGCCGGGAACGCGCGCGGCTTCCACACGGCCGCTAACGAGGCCCGTGCCCTGCTCGACACCCCCGGCGCACTAGACACCTGCCCGCCCTACCTGACCTACTCGCCCGGTGCATTGGAGAGCCAACTCGCCCAGGGCGCGCTCACCCTGGCCGGGGTCACCTCCCGGGGAAGCCGTGGTCTGCTCGACGGCGCGGAGGCGGTACTGGGCCGCGCCGCCACCAATCCCGCCTCCTCACCGCGCGGCGCCGTGTTCCACGCGGCGTCGCTGGCCCGGGCGCATGTCGCGGCCGGTGACCTGGACCGGGCCGTACCCGCCGGACTCACCGCACTGCGCCGGCTGCCCACCGTCCGCTCCCGCCGCTGCGCGCTAGTGCTCCGCCGGCTGGAAACCGACCTCGCCGCCCTGCCACCCACCCACCGCCCAGCACCCATCCGATCCCTGCACGACCACCTCCGCGCCACCCACGCCGCCTGATCCACGCGTCAGTCACAAGCAGCGATCACCGAATACCTATCGTCGCTCAGCCTGATTTCCTCTCCGGGAATATGCGGTCGGACAGTTTCTACGAACTGGCCGGCACTGGCACTGGCCAGGTGGTCGGCGTCGACGAAGTCCTAGGTGCGGCCAGTGGTGCCGAGTTCGCGTGCCCAGTAGGCGAGGCGGGATGCACCCGACGCCGTGGTAGCCCTGGCGCGGCGGCTGCGCTTGCTGAACGCCGACCGTCCTGAGCAGTCCACCACCGGGGAGCTGGCCCGCAACGAACGGATGGCGTTGCGGCCACGCCGGTTTAACAACAGATGTTTCCGGGGAGTCACCATCAGCTACCACTTACTGAGGAGGTCCGATGCGGATCGACAGCATTCTTCCCAACCTGGCGCCACCCGGCCAGTCCGTAGTTATCCAAGGTGACAGCTTGGGGGCTGCGGAAAAAGTCTTCTTCGGCGACCAGGAGACCTCATTCGATGTCGATGGCGAGGTGCTGCTGGTGACGGTCCCCGAGGGTGAGGGCGAGGTCGAGGTGATGGTCGAGGGTCAGAATGGCCAGAGCGGGGTTGCCAGCTTCATCATCGCGTAGCGCCAACGGACGTTCGAGGAAGGCTCAACCGCGTTCAGCGGCACTGCCAGTGCCGCTGAACGCGGTCAGTGCCGGTTCCTACGGGGCCCGGCCCTCACGTTGTTCCTGCTCCCCGAGTTGGACTCGAACCAACAACCCTGCGATTAACAGTCGCATGCTCTGCCAATTGAGCTATCGGGGAAGGTGCTGAGTACCCGATCCGCCTGGCGGGCCGGCTGCGGACCAGCCTAGCGCACCGTGCGCAACACCGGTGCGGCTGCCCCACATGCCGGCGGGCAGCCGCCGAGGCCCGCTACCCGGCCTGCGCGACGGCGAAGATCCGGCGGAACGGGAACCAGGTCACCCCGTCGGCTCCCACCGGATAGGCGGCCCTCAGTCGCGGGGCGAGTTCTCGCCGGAACTCCTCCCACTCCGTCACTGACAACGCCATTCGGACCGGCCGCAGGGCGGTCCCGGTGACCCAGTCGAGCACCGGGTCGGATCCGGTCAGCCGGTGCAGGTAGGTGGTCTCCCAGACGTCCAGTTCCGCGGCGCCATGGGTGAGCACCGCAGCGTATCCAGCGGGCTCAAGCACCCGGTGGGTCCCCCTGAGATCGAACAGGTCGCGCCATCGAGGCTCAGCGGCGAGCCGCGCCGTCTCGGCGTGTGACGGCGCGCTGGAATTGCCCGGCACCTGCAAGGCCAACCATCCCCCCGACGACAGCTTCCGCATCCACTGGCGCAGCAGCTCCACGTGCTCGGGTACCCATTGCAATACGGCGTTGCAGACGACGAGATCGGTACCGGGCCCGGGCGACCAGCGACGAACGTCCCACAGCTCGGCGTGGATACCGCGCTCGCGCGCGGCCTGCACCATCTCCGGTGAGCTGTCCAGCGCCATCACCGTGGCCTTCGGCCACCGCTTGGCCAACAACCGCGTGAGGGTGCCCGGCCCGCAGCCCAGGTCCACCACCAGGCCCGGGTCGCGGGCGCCGACCCGGGCCAGCAGATCGTGGAAAGGCCGGGCCCGGTGGTCGCCAAACGCGAGGTAGGTCTCCGGGTCCCACACCGCCACTACCTCCTCACTGTCAGCAACCGAGATTATCCGGGCGGGGCCAACCGCGACAGCTGTCCCCCAACACTCACTCCTGGGCCCCCACGGCCTGCTCGCGAAGCGCCCGGTAGTACTGCTCCAGGGCCACCAGGTCACCGAAGAGCTGGTGGTAGGCGTCCGCGTCGTCCAGCGGTGAGATCCGTTGCAGCCGGGACTTGATCTCGGCGACCTGCCCCCCGACGACAGTGGCCTGCAGGCTGGCGAGCAGGCTGCTGATGTAGCGCGCGTCCTCATCGGCACTGCCCTTGGCGCGCAGCGTCTCCACGGCGAGCTCGGTGAGAAGCGATCGCTGGGGACAGTGTGCGGCGACGGCATCGATCCATTCCGGACCGGAGAGCCCCGCGGCGGTGCCACCTGCGGCCAGCACCGCCGCGTGTATCTGCGCGTAGGCGGGATGAGTGAACGCGTCAGTGGGCAGCGCGTCATACACCGGGCCGGTCATCGCTGGCTCCTGCAGCACCGCCTTGAGCACCTCGCGCTGCGCCTGCAGCCGCACATCCTCCCGTGGGGGGTGCTCCGTGCCGTTGTCCGCCGAAGACGTCTTGCGAGGGCGCCCACCACGTCGCTGAGCGCTCTCGCCAGCGGCTTCTCGGACCCGTCGACGCACGGCGGCGATGTCGTCCCAGCCAACCCAGCCGGCGAGCTGGCGGGCATACTCGTCCCGCAGGGACACGTTCTTGATCTGGGCGACCAGCGGGACGGTGCGCCGCAAGGCCTCCACCCGACCCTCCGCGGTATCCAGGTCAGGCTCGGCGAGCAGGGTCCGCACCGCGAAGGTGAACAGCGGCTGGCGGCGGGCCACTAGGTCCCGCACCGCGGCGTCGCCCTTGGCCTGGCGCAGCTCACACGGGTCCATGCCGTCCGGTGCGATCGCGATAAAGGTCTGCGTAGCGAAACGCTGCTCGTCGTCGAAAGCCTTAAGGGCGGCCTTCTGCCCAGCTTCGTCCCCGTCGAAGATGAAGATCACTTCGCCATGGAACTCGAAATCGTCCATCAGCAGCCTGCGCAGCACCGAGACGTGCTCAGCGCCGAAGGCGGTGCCACAGGAGGCCAGCGCGGTGGGCGCCCCGGCCAGGTGCATCGCCATCACGTCGGTGTAGCCCTCGACCACGACGACCTGGCGGCGCCGGGCGATCTCCCGCTTGGCCAGGTCCAACCCGAAGAGCACCTGCGACTTGCGGTACAGCGGCGTCTCGGAGGTGTTGAGGTACTTCGCCTCGACGCGGTCGTCGTCGAACAGCCGCCGGGCGCCGAAACCCACCACGTCACCACTGAGGTCCCGGATCGGCCACAGCAGCCGGCGGTGGAAGCGGTCGATCGGCCCGCGCTGCCCCTCTCGGGACACCCCGGCCTTGACCAACTCCTCGACGGAGAACCCGCGGCCGAGTAGGTGCTTGGTGAGCTGGTCCCAACCCGACGGGGCGAAGCCGCAGCCGAAGGTGTCCGCCACTTGCGGGGTGAACCCGCGCTGGGTGAGGAACTCCCGGGCCGGTCGCGCCTCGGTGGAGCGCAACTGCTCGGCGTAGAACTCCTGCGCCAGCTTGTTCACCTCGACCAGCCGGGATCGGGTACCGCGGTCACGCTGCACCGAGGAGCCGCCGCCGGTGTAGGTCAGCTGGATTCCGACCCGGTCGGCCAGCCGTTCCACGGCCTCGACGAAACCGAGGTGTTCGATCTTCATCATGAAGTCGACCACGGATCCGCCCGCACCGCAGCCGAAGCAGTGGAAGGTGCCATGCCCTGGGCGGACGTTGAGCGAGGGAGATTTCTCGTCGTGGAACGGGCACAACCCCTTGAGCGAGTCCGCGCCGGCCCGGCGCAACGCCACGTACTCGCCGACCACCTCATCGATCCGGTTGCGCTTGCGGACCTCCACGATGTCTTCGTCCCGGATCCGTCCAGCCACAGCCGCCGAGTCGAGAGGGACGCACTCCCGGAATTGTCAGTCCCCGGTGGCATCGTTTGGCAGACCGACCCGAGGAGGGGACCATGACAAGCATGAGCGTTGGTGCCAGCACTCCCTTCACGGTCCATGAC
>JBOHFY010000057.1:0-7361 GCA_050699895.1 Pseudonocardiaceae bacterium | reverse complement strand
CACCACGACCGTGCGCGGGTGCCGGGCCAGTGCCTGCCCTACGCTCGAGGCGATGGCGCCGACCTCGGTTGCCCGGTCCAGCTGGTCGCGGGTGAGGTTGAGCAGGACCAGCACCGCCGGGTCGATGGCCTCGGCGATCGCGGCCAGGTGCAACTCATCGACCTCGATCACCGCGTACTCGGCGTCTCGTGCCTCGGCCAGCGCTGCGACCGCGCCGTCGGCCATGTTCGAGCCACCGGCGTTGTGCGCGACCCGGCCTGCGGTGCGCACTGCGGCGGCCACCAGATGGCTGGTGGTGGTCTTGCCGTTGGTGCCCGATACCAGCACCACCCGGCGCCCCGCCGCCAAGCGCCGCAGCGCCTGGGCGTCCAGGGCCAGCGTCACCCGACCACCGATGATCGACCCGGCACCCAGGCCCAACCGCCGCGACAGCCCCGCCGTCGCCAGCCCGGCTCGCACCGCCGCGCGCGTGCGCCACCCCCACTGGCGTTGCCCGGAGGACGAGGCCGCCGAGGGACTCACCCCGGGTGTCCGCACCATCATCACCCCCAACCTCCCACATCCCTGCCCAGCACATGCCTGTCCAGGTCAGTGCCGATGCGCACGGCGTCGCGGTGATCTGATGCCCCCGTGAGCTTCCGGGCTGGCCGCAGTATTCCCTACCCGGTCAGCGCGGCGTCGCTCGCCGGTGGCGAGCAGCCATACCCCGGCCAAGGTCAGCGTCAGCCCAGCGGCTTGGGCTAGGGCCATCGACCCGGCGGAGAAGGACTCACCGAAGACGATGGCGCCGAGGCTGACAGCGATCACGGGGTCAATCACCATCATCGTCGCCAGTGGCCCACCGAGCGGGCCGGACTGGAAAGCGGCCTGGCTCAGCAGCGCACCCATCAGGCCACAGCCCAGGGCCGTCCACAGCTCCCAGCTGGTGGCCAGCGCGGCGAGCCCACCGTCGCCCAGGATCTCGCCCCAGGTCTTGACCAGCGCGGCGGACAACGCGAACACCGTTCCCGCGGCGGCGCCCAGGCCCAGCGACCTGGCCCGGTCCCGCCAGGCCAACGCGACGCCCAGTGCGGCGAGCTCCACCACCGCGACCAGCAGCAACCCCGGTAGCCAGTCAGTGAAGCGATCCGGGTCTCGGGACGCCAGGGTCGGTTGGATCGCCAGAAAGACCGCCAAACCGGCGACGGTCAGGGCCGCGGCCAGCAACGCCCTGCGACCCACCACGTGCCCGAGCACGGCTTGCAGCGGCAGCGCGACCACCAAGCCCACCGTCAGCAGGGGCTGCACGACCGAGAGCGGCCCGAAGTTGACCGCCACCATGTGCAGCGCCACACCAGCCACTTCGGCCACGACCCCCAGCAGCCATAACGGTTGGTGGGCGACGTCGATCAGCAGCCCAGGGCTCAGCGGGAACCGTCGGCGTACCTGATTCGCCCCCTGATGCTGCAGCACCGAGGCGGTCCCGAAGCACACCGCAGCTATAAGCGACAACACGACAGCAAGTGCCACAACCCGACCGAGCCTACACCGTGTAGGTGCACAGCCGCGTAGCCAATAGCGGGGACAGCGACATCCACCGCGACGGGGTTATCGAGCACCTTGCTGGGGTCAGGTGTTGGCGTGGATTCGGGCGGCCAGCGCTGGTAGTCCGGGCATGGCCGCCTGGCGAGGTGCGGCCATCAGGTCGGTGACGAGGCGGCGGACGGCGTTGCGGGTGCGGACCTCGCCGGGGGCGGTGTGTTCGGCGGCGAGCAGGGTTCGGTAGGCGCGGTCGGGCTTGTCCCACTGGGCAACCGAGTACGTGTTCGATACCAAGCATGATCGCTACCCGGTGGCGGTCCACGTGATCCTCACCGACACCGAGGGCCGGGTGCTGCTCATGCGGCGCGCCGACAGCGGGGACGCTGATGGGCAGCTCGGCCTGCCGGCCGGTCACGTCGACCTCGGTGAAACCCCCACCGACTGCGCGATCCGGGAAGTCGGCGAGGAGCTCAAGGCGCGCGAGCTGCACCCGGCCGGAGTGATGTTCCGCCGCTCTCTGGAGCCACGGGTAGACATCTTCTTCACCACCAGCACCTGGTGCGGTGCGCCGGAGATCCGCGAGCCGCACAAGTGCACCGAACTCCTCTGGGCCAACCCCGCCGACCTTCCTAACGACGCCCTGGACTTCGTCGGCCAGGCCATCATCAACGCCCAGCAGAGCCGTCACTTCCACGAGTACGGCTGGTCAACCGCAACCGCTTGACGCTGGGGTCACCGGGCTGGATTTCGACACCACAACCACGAGTTGGTGGCGGATCCCGCGCCGCTTCCGCGGCTCAACCACCGTCCGTAGCTGCTCGAGCAGGTCACGGCAGCCACCCTCGACCGGCCCGGGATCGGTGTCCGCCGACTTGATCGGGCCCTTGCCGACTTTGCCGGGACCCTGCTGCTCGCTGGCATCGTTCCGGGCGCAACTCCAGACAATCCAAGATCGAAACGACCCCAGCTCACCGAGACCCTGACTGAAGGTACGCCGGCGACCCTACGGACATCGAGCAATGTAGTGATCAGCACGACGAGTCGGCCGTACTTCACCACTGCCGCCGGGTCTCCCTTGCCACGCAAATTCACCCGATCGTGGGGTGCGCATGACGTACTTACCGGGCCTTGCTCGTCCTCTTTCCCGTGGTTGCCGGTTTGGGCCGGCGAACCGGGAAGGATAGCGCGATGCCGAAGCTGCGGGTGCGACGAAGCATCGCCATGGCGGAGCAGTGAAAGATCGAGCCACGAAGGACGGGCCACAAACACCCAGCTTAACCAGACCCGTGAATGGACACCCGCCCAGGCGGACTTCGCTATCAACAAGGGACAACGAATGACTAAGAAAATTGTAATCGTGGGTGGCGGAACATCTGGCTGGATGACAGCTTCCTACTTACGCGCCGCGTTTCAGGACAAGGTCGAGGTGACGCTGATCGAGTCCGCCAGGGTGGGCACCATCGGGGTCGGCGAGGCGACCTTCAGCACCGTGCGACACTTCTTCGAATATCTCGGGCTCCGGGAGCCGGAGTGGATGCCCAGCTGCAACGCCACCTACAAGCTGGGAATCAGGTTCGAGAACTGGCGGGCACGAGGACATTACTTTTACCACCCCTTCGAACGGTCCAGGGTCATCGACGGCTTCCCGATCACGGAGTGGTGGCTGAACGAGGGCCGGTCCGAGCGCTTCGACCAGGACTGCTTCCTGATCACGTCCCTCTGCGACGCCCAGCGGTCTCCCCGGTACCTCGACGGGAGGCTGTTCGAGCAAAACCTCGGTCAGGGTCGTGCGGTGGACCGCACGACCCTGACCGAGCAAGACACGCAGTTTCCTTACGCTTACCACTTTGATGCGGCCCTCCTCGCCAACTTCCTCGCCGACTACGCCACCGTGCGGGGCGCGCGGCGTGTGGTGGACGACGTCGTCCACGTGAACCGTGACGCACGTGGCTGGATCGACCATGTGAAGACCCGCGAGCACGGCGACGTCCACGGTGACCTTTTCATCGACTGCACCGGATTCCGCGGCCTACTGATCAATCAAGCACTTGCCGAGCCGTTCGTATCCTATAATGACAATCTACCCAACAATCGTGCGGTGGCCCTGCGCGTGCCCGTGGACATGGCTACGGACGGCCTGCGCCCGTACACGACGGCCACAGCCATGGAAGCGGGCTGGATTTGGACCATCCCGCTGTACGGCAGGATCGGCACCGGCTATGTGTACGCCGACGACTACTGCTCGCCCGAGCACGCGGAGCGGACGCTGCGAGAGTTCATCGGGCCGGCAGCGGCAGACCTCGAAGCCAACCACATTCGGATGCGCATCGGCCGCACCCGCCGCTCCTGGGTCAACAACTGCGTAGCCATAGGCCTGTCGAGCGGTTTTGTTGAGCCGCTCGAGTCGACGGGGATCTTCTTCATCCAGCACGCCGTGGAACAGCTGGTCAAACACTTCCCGGGCCCGGACTGGAACCCCGCCCTTCGAGAATCGTACAACCGGGCGATGGCCAACTGCATGGATGGTGTCCGTGAGTTCCTCATCCTCCACTACCGAGGAGCGGCTCGTGCTGACAACGACTATTGGCGCGACGCCAAGACCCGAAAGGCTCCAGACGCGCTGCTCGACCGGATCGAGCGGTGGCAGGCCAAGCTGCCGGATACCGAGAGTATCTTCGAGAACTATCATGGTTTTGAACCCTATTCCTACGTCTGCATGCTGCTGGGACTTGGCGGCATACCGCTACAGCCGACCCCGGCGCTCACACTGCTCGACGGCACGGGCGCCCGCAAGGAGCTTCAGCTCGTTCATGACACCTCCCGTCATCTGATCGCGACTCTGCCAAGCCAGCACGATTACTTCGTTTCGCTGCACTGAGCGCGAAGCCGGGAAAGGGCGGGAAGCCGTTCGATGTCCAACAAGCCGCGACTAGCTCGCCCACACTCAGCGTCTGAGGGCAACGCTCGATGGAGCGCCCTGCTCACGGTACCCATGGACCGGCTGGCCCCGGGCGTGGGAACGGCCGGAGCGCTTCCTTGCCCGGCCAGTCGGTGGACGACGTCGAGCGTCGTGCTGACCGGCCGTTCTCACTGCCCTTGACCACTAAGGAAAATCCTATGATGACGAGCTCGAAATCGGAACGCTATACTAGCATCTGTTCACCGTCGGAGATGCGCTCCCTGATGGCGAGCTTCCCTACGGGCGTGACCATAGTGACGGCCGTGGATTCCGCCGGCCGACCGCGAGGCATGACGTGCTCCTCGCTGTGCAGTGTCACCTTGGATCCACCCACACTGTTGATCTGCCTGCGACGGCAGAGTCCGACGCTGCGGGCTACACAGCAAAGCGGAATGTTCGCCGTGAACCTCATTCATGCCGCAGCCCGCGCGACTGCGGAGCTGTTCGCATCCGGCTCGATGTATCGGTTCGACCGCGTGCGCTGGAATTTGGATCCGGACAGCGCGGGACCGCATCTTCTCAATGACGCGCACGCCGTCGCGGACTGCCGTGTTAGCGGCGCCGAGTTGGTCGGTGACCACGCCGTGGTGTTCGGTGAAGTCACCCGCGTCACCCGGCAGCCAGGGCCCACACCGTTGCTGTACGGGCTACGCCACTACGCGACCTGGAGGGAATCATAGTACGGAACACCGAAATTGACAGCGACGGTGCCGACGCCGTCGAGGAAATCGGGGCGTAGTAGACCAGCCGCATGTCGCACATCCCAGACTCCTCTTACTGGGACTCCGTGAGTTCGGCTCGCTGGCCGTCTGGTCTGATAGTGATGCGCCAGGTGTGCGCCGGGGGTTTTCCGGCGGCTTTCCAGCCCCGATAGGCGGCGCTGACCTCATCGAACAGTCGCCGGGGCCCGTATTGCCGCACCCGGTAGGGCCCGGGTCGATCAGGCTGGTGGTGTATCGCCGCCCAAGAATTCGACCAGTGGTCGAGCAGCCACAGGATCCCGTCCGGGTCCTCAGTGTCGGGTGGGGTGTAGCGGGGGATGCAGCGCGGCACCTGGACTCCGATCGCGGTCCTCGCGTCGTAGTCGGCGACGTAGTAGCGGGGGTGGCGCTTGCTGAGCTTCTCTTCGGCGCGTGCTTCGGTGTCCTCGGTGACGATGTCGGAGATCGGGATCCAGGGGATGCGCTGGTCGCGGACAGTCATGAACGCGGTCGTGCCGACGATCCCGCCGGTGGCGGTGCCATCACCGGCCACGGTCACCGCGAGGAGGTGCCCGTTGTAGTACTCGGTGCCCCACGGGGTGACGACTAGTCCGCCGGCCCGGGTTTGGGCGATCCAGGGGTAGGGCACCTGGTAGACGCAGGCGGTGGACAGCACCCGGTCGTAGGGTGCCCGCTGGGGGTGGCCGAGGGTGCCGTCGCCGGTGAGTACGGTGACCGCGCCGTACCCGGCATCGGCGAGTGCTTTCTGGGCGTGTGCGCTGATCTGGGGGTCGATCTCTATCGAGGTGACGTGCTCGCCGCCGAGCCGGTGGGCGAGCAGCGCGGTGTTCCACCCGGTACCGGTGCCGATTTCCAGCACGCTCATCCCGGGTTCGGCCCGCAGCGCGGTGAGCATCTCCGCGACGACGGTCGGCATGCTCGTCGAACTGGTGTAGACGGTGTGACGCGACACCGTCGAGTCCGGTGGCCCAGTCGGGAAAGCCGGGGGTGCCCCGTCGTTGATCTGGGTGATGACCGGCTCATCCCGGTACACCATCTGTAGCCACGTGTCCGGTTGCTCAGCCCGCCGAACCGGTCGCGGCCCGGAGCCGTCCTCCCGGTCGCGCCACACCAGATCGGGAACGAAGAGATGGCGAGGCACAGCCAGGAACGCCGCGCGCCAGTCAGGCGTCACTGCTCCACTGCTCGACAAGCCATCGACCAGCCCCGCCAGCAGCCTCGACGGACACGGCGCGGTGAGAGGTGCCGCCGGCGCCGCGGTATCGGTCACTCCTCGGCCTCGTCGGGGTCGGCCTCATCCTCAGCCGCCGAGTGCTGCCCGCCCTCGGGTTCCTTCGCCAGCTTGGCCAGGCCCGCCGCATCAAGCTCTGCCTTACCGGCCCGCTCGGAGCCCCGCGGCGGCGTCTCATGCTTCGCCATGACCAGTTCCCCTCTGTTGGTGAACCCGAACAGGCTCTCGCGCGCTGGCGAGCCAGCGCAACCGCCCTCTACGAACTCGGAGTCGAAGAACCCACGACGCTGTCGGTGGCGGCGGCCTTCGACGAACCGGCCCTGGCAATCTGACAGCGTTGTCAGCCATTCCATGCGGTGAGTTGTCACGCCGCAGTGCCGGGGCTGGCGCCACCGGCCAGCCCCGGCACACCGCGCGCATCGCCGGGGTGCGGCGTGGTACCTGCCCGTCAGGCGTCGTCGGTGCCGGTTGCGTCTGGGTCTTGGGTCGCTACGATGCACCCGTGACCGCAGGGTTCGAGGTGTCGCCCGACGACCCCCAGGGGCTCGCTGAGGGGATTGAACGCGCTGCCCAGGGTGATGTCGTACACCTTGTGCGCGACGGGCACGCCATCGCGCGCATTGTGCCCGCCGTTACCGCACAGACGCCCGAGGCCGAGCGCCACGAGAGGGCTCTGGCCATCGAAGGGCGCCAAGCCGAGCGGTTCGGCGCACCGACGCTGGCGGACTATCGGAAGGTCTATGAGGCCAGTGGATGGCCGTGGCCCGGCGAGGCCGCGATCCGTCACGACTACCTCGTCGCGGACACCCGCTGAGCCAGCCCGAACTCTCGGTCGCGGGAAAAGTCCTCGACGCGAGTGCCGTCGCCGCATGGACCAGCGGCAGTATCGCGTTCAGCGCGTGGCTCGGCGCCGCCCGTGTCCATGGCC
>JBOHFY010000056.1:0-35776 GCA_050699895.1 Pseudonocardiaceae bacterium | reverse complement strand
CGCGTCACACGCTGACAACTCCGACACCAAGCCCAGCGAGACCATGGCCAGGCTCGGCGTCGCCCAGCTCGATGATCCGCTCCTGCGCCAGCAGGCCCGCCCCTTCGCGCTCCCCACCGAGGCCGACGAACGCGCCGAGCAGGTCGTACCCGGGCACATCGCGGGTCCTCCCGCCCAGCCACACCAGCTCGCCGTCCGGGGTGACGACCTCGGCGCCGAGCACGTGGTGGGTGGTGAACCCGTATTTGAGGCAGTGCGCCCCGCCGGAGTTCTCCGCGACGTTGCCGCCCACCGAGCAGATCTGCTGGCTGGACGGGTCGGGCGCGAAGTACCAGCCCCGAGGCGACGCGGCCTTCGTCACGTCTAAGTTGATCACGCCGGGCTCGACGATCGCGCGCTCATTGGCGACGTCGACCTCCAGGATCCGGCGCATCCGCGAGGTCACGATCAACACACCCTGCGCATGCGGCAGCGCACCGCCGGACAGCCCGGTACCCGAGCCCCGGGCCACGAACGGCACCCCTGCGGCAGCGCAGGCCCGGACCACCGCGGCGATCTGCTCGGCGGACTCCGGCAGCACCACCAGCGCCGGCACCACCCGGTACTGCGCCAGCCCGTCACACTCGTAGGTCCGCAGCCGCTGCCGGTCAGTGATCACGGCCCCAGGCCCGAGCAGCGCGCTGAACTCCGCCGCCAGCAACTCCAGCCCAGCACCCATGTGAGTCGTCACCGCCTACTCCCCTGGCCCGAGCCGCCTCGTCCGTCTCGACCAGTGTTGCAGCTCGACACTGGCGTGGACGACCTGCTGTGGCCCAACGTTGCGGCACCTCATTCACACACTCGAGCGAGCCGGTCCTGGAGCCGGGCGTGACGGAACTGATACACCGGGCCGACGCACCGCAGCACCCCGCGGGCATGGGCGTCTTCAAGGAAGCTGAGAAAACTTCCAGATGCCTTTCCGTGGCGTCGCAGCTGTGCGCTCGCAAGCGCAGCCGTCCATGTCGCCGAAGACACCAACGCGACTCCGAGCCCGAACAGGAACGCGTTCCTGAGCAACCCCACGAACGCTGCCACGAGACTCACTTTGATCCCGAGATCTTTGATCCCGACATCGAGGTGAAGCGCGTAAGCGATCCCACACTCAAGTACGCCCGCGAGTCCAGCCGTGAGCCCGAACACGAGCCCAGCCTTGAGTCTCAGCTGACGCTCCCTGCGCCACAACGCCAGGGGATCGATTGAACTAGCGGCCTCCACCGACGGCTCAGCTATCCTAGCGAAGAACACAAATGCAACCCGGACTAGGAGGACGTTTGATAGCACTTCCGCCAGCCCGACCGCGAGCCCCATTGCCGACCCGTACAAGAGCCCAGCCAGGAGTCCATTCGCAAGCCCGAACACGAGCCCGCCCATGAGCCCGAACAGAAGAGGCGTACGAACATCGTCCCTTCTCCAGGGTAGCCATCCTGACCGCTGGGAATACCCTTCACCGACCACGGACCCGAGCCCAAACACCAGCGCCCAGAAAAGCCCGCCCAAGAGCCCGTACGCGAGCCCACGGTTGAGCCCGAAGCTGAGTACGTTCACGATCCCCACCACAGGGGCGGCCGCGAGCCCGACCACGAGCGCGCTGACCAGCGCACGGGGCCAGGCCGGTAGCCAGCGCGCGACCTGCCACCAGGCAAGATCGCGGGTGCCCGCACTGTTCATATGGCGGGCCAGAAATCCCAACCGCTGTCGCGCCTCATCGACGGTACACGGTGCGGCGGGTCGAGCTGGGTGCTGGGCATAGGCGATGGGGAGTACCCGATCAAGAAGATGATCTTCGATGGTTTCCCGGCTCGCGAAACGGCTACTGTCGATGAGTTCATCGACCGGATCGCCGTGACGGTAGGTGTCCCGGACCAAGGTCACCATCAGCGGGGTATCCAACGCCTGCGCCAGGATGCTGTGGGGATTGTCACGCAGATGCTCGACCACGCGCTGCCACGCCGGAGAGGGCGAGTCGATCTGACAACCAGCCAAGTACTCCGCCGCCTGCCGAGGCTCAATCGGGCAGAGTTCCAACGCCGCGGCTCCGATCAGGTGGGCACCGCTGACCGCGTCCACCAACTCGTCACTACGCGTCAACACGACTAACCGGAAAGTCGCCTGCTCATCGAGCTCACGCAATGCCGCCGGACGTAACCCTTCGGGTATCTCATCTAATCCGTCGAGGATTACTGTAAGACAGTTGCCGGCGATGAGCTGTGCCGCGGCATGCGGCCCGTACTCGCGGGCCGCCAAAAACTCGTAGTCGTGTTCGAGCCGGTCCGCCAGCCAGTCAGCGAATTTTTTCCTGTTCGGATCCCAACCGCGCAGAGTGAACAGAAGCGGCACCGGAACCCGCGCTCGCGCCTCGGCCGTTTCCACAACCGCCCGGCGCTTCAGCGCGTCGAGAAGTAGCGTGATCGCCGCGCTCGTCTTACCCGCACCCGGTCCACCCAAGATTATCAACCGGCCGGAGTCCAAGCCGCTGTACACATCGAGAAGATCTCTCAGCGTGCCGGGCCGCAGCCGTTCCTCAGTGATCGCCGCCATCCCGGTCAACGGTGCGAACCGTGTCCCACCGTCCCCGCCCACCGCCTCGGTCACCGGGCCCGTCACCTGCTGGTGGGACCACTGCCATCGCAGTGGCCGGAGAATCCCAGACCTCGGCGGAACGGGAGCACTCTGGGCACGAACCTCACCCCGCACAAGGCGACCACCGTGCCATCTGCGGGGCGCAGCGCGCCGCGGTGCGTGTCATGATCACCGATCGACCGCAGGAACCAGACCACCGGCGCCTCGCTCACCCGAACCACTCGACCAACGCATCGCGAAGCACCCGCGCCCCGTCCTCATCAATCGTGATCTTACAGGCACCAGCGGCGTGCGGGTCCAGCTGAACCACTCCGCTGCGGGTACTCACCACCAGGTTGGTGAAACCCACCGGACCCCGGTGCGGCGCACAGGTCGCGTGGATCACCCTGCGGAACTTGCCATTCCAGCGAGTCAAGGGTAAGTCAGCCATGCGATACCTCTCATTGGTAGTCACCAGTCAGTCCCCCGGGCGCGGGACCGGTAAATCCGGTCGGGCATATTCGCCTTGTCCAACCTGGATGGCTCCAGGGCCGGGGAACCTCGGACTGAGTGGAAGCGGGGGGCGGCGTCCCGGATGAGGAACGCACCAGCTCAGTCGTGTTCAGCCCGGCCCTGGAGCCATGGGAGAAGTGGACAACGTCGCCCGTGTGGTCGGCAACCACCGTGGGGGATCTGCGACAATCCACCGACCAGCACCGACCTGGGTTCGACACCCGGAGAGATGGCCACACTTCGAGAAATCAATAGTATGGCACCTGTTGTAACGGCCCGGTCGTGGTGAAGTAGTTGCCGGTTATTTGCATCAGTGGATTCACGTGGGCGTGAGGGACTCCATTGAGGTTGAGGAACTCTCGATTGAACCAGGTTCGTTGCGCTTGCCCAACGATGAGCCCGTGATCACCACCAAAATCGGCCAGCTGTATTATTTGGCACGCTATCCACCCGACGCCGTCAGTGAGGATGGGGCCGTACGGTGACGCGTCATAGTCGAAAGAAAGGTCGGACGTGGTAAGTTTTTCTTGCGGGTTCACAGTCGGGTACCGAGAATATTTCGCGCCTAGTTTCCACACGCCTTGCAAGTGGCCGATAAGCGGCACGGAGAGAGTGATCCTTCCGCGTTCAGCAAGGTTTCATATGTACGCCACTGCTTATAGACGGCGAGGAGCAGGTGTTGCGGATCGATGGATACTGAGGTCACGTTAGAGACAGGGATAACATTAGGAATACCATCGCGGTCTCGAGTTCCTACCAAGTAGGAGATCCGGGGAGCGAGGAGGCGGTGTGCTTTCGCTATCGAGTCGGTCACAAGTAGCCTTAATTGTCAACAACTGGGCGAAAATTGCGGATGGCCTCGTCGAGGTCCCGGGCGACGGGCAGGTTTGCGTAGACTTTTGAGCGTAGTTGCACCTGGATCTTGCTCAGGATTTGAGCTATTATGGGAACATGCTGTTCGTTCGGCAGCTCGAAGACAGGGGTGAGTGTATCCTGTGCGCTCTCTGGCCCGCTGAGGCTTAGCCGAGCCTGAGCAAGACACACCCGGGAATGTGTCATATTCACCGGCCAGCATTGGCCTGCCTCCGGAGTGCCGTAGAGGCTGATTGCCCTGGACGCCTCGCGTTCTACAGCTTTCCAATCGCACATGTGAGCGTAGGCGGCAGCGTTATACTGGTGTTGGTGGGTAGCCGAGAATGTAAAGGTTTCTCCCAGATCCCGGAGGCTGTCAATAATGTGTAGCTTCTCACGTTGGGCGTGGGAAGCATGGAGAACCTCGGTCCCCCGCTGGTGCTGGCCGCTTTGCGCCAGAGCTCGTGCTTCGATTCCAGCAAGGCGTATCGCGCCGACACCGCTGAGTCCGACGGCTCGTGCTCGTTGGGCATGGTGGAGCACGTCGTCAGCGGAACCCCACCACAAGGCGATCATGGCGCGGGTGCAGTACACCCAGGTGATGAGCCCGGCGTGTCCCGCCAGCTCAGCGGAAGCGAGGGCGGTACGCGTTTGAATCATGGCCGCGCTCGGCTCGGCCAGATCATGTGATATCGACGCCAGAAGAACGCAGGTCGCCCCCAGGAGGAGATGTAGTTCTCTGGCGTCACCAGGTCGTTGCCCGTACCAGGCTAGCAGCGAATACAGCCTGTCTCGCAAGATCACCAACTCGGGTAGTATGTGGTTTAAGTCCAAGTTCACAACGTAGTCGGTTGCCAAGCGGTGTAGATCCTGGCGCGCTTCGTCGAGGGTGCGATCCTCGATCTTCGGTGCGTCGATGGAGCTGAGGATGAGAGCTGAACTATGTGCGGCGTTGAGAACCAACTCACGCACCCCCGAGCCTTGTCCCGCGAGTGGGGAGAGCGCCACCGCGCCGGCGCCGATGGCTGTGAGGATGTGCCGGCGGCCCGTACCACCTCGATTCGTTGCTTCGGGCACAGGCTGTGTGCCAACGAGGTCACGTCGCTCATCCTGCGCCGACGCCGCAGCCTCGCGGTGTGCCTCTCGCCGCAGTTCTTCCAGCTCGTCGAGAGCAGCGCGGAGCACCCCACCAGTCGAGAGCACCTCGTCAGACTTCCGGCAGAACGCGGGACTGGGATGCTGGCGCCCACGCTCGATGTTGGCGACGGTGGAGCGTGAGAAACCAACTAATTTAGCAAATTCATACTGAGTCAGATTCGCCGCGCCGCGCAGTCCCGCAAGCTGCTTGCCAAACGACTGTCGCGCCGCCGTGACCGTGAGCTGTTCAACCACCAATTCCACCAACCCCCGTCGCTGTCAGCATATCCGTCCCGATCAGGGTAATCCCGCCATCGATGGCAGTGCCCCCACCCCTGCTACCGAGCTGTGCTGGGTAGCGCAGAATGACGGGGTGGTCTCCCCCCGGCACCCGTTCCTGGACGGGCCTTTTCCCCGGGCGTTCGCCCACCGCGGTTGGCATCTGGGCGAGCTAGCCGGGATGGAGAACTCGCTGGCCGCGTTCCGCCGCGCCGCGCGGGAGGGGTACCACTACCTGGAGACCGACGTCCATGCCACCCGGGACGGCGTGGTCGTGGTCATTCACGACGCGACGCTGGACCGCACCACCGACAGCTCCGGCGAGGTCCAGAAGTTGGACTGGGCGGCGGTGCGCACCGCGCGGGTGGGTGGCCGCGAGCGGGTCTGCCGGCTGGCCGACCTGCTCGAAGAGCTCCCGGAGGCCCTACTCAACATCGACGTCAAAGCGGACTCGGCGGTCGCGCCGGTGCTGGAGCTGCTGCGCCGTACCAGCGGGTGGCACCGGGTTTGCCTCGTGGCGTTCTCCGAGGCGCGGCTGCGGCGGTTACGCGCAGCCGCCGGGCCCGCGTTGCTGACTTCGACAGGCCCCGTGTCGGCGGCGGCGCTACGGCTGCGGTCGGTGCCGCCGTTGCAGCGCATCGCGGTACCGATCCGCGGCGAGTTGGCGCAACTGCCGGTGCGGCTATGCGGCATCCCCCTGATGGACCGCACGCTACTGCGCTACGCGCATCACCGTGGCCTGGAAGTGCACGTCTGGACGGTGAACCGGGCCGAGGAGATGCACGCCCTGCTCGATCTCGGCGTCGACGGCCTGATGACCGATCGGCCCGACGTGCTGCGCGACGTGCTGCGCGCTCGGCGAGCCTGGCCCGAGGAGGACACCCAAGTCCAGTAGCCGAGCGTAGCTACACTGCGCCGAGGTGACGGAAGGCGGTGCGGGTGAGCGAGCCGACAGTCCAGCCCGCCCCGGGTGTCGCGCTAGCGCAGACCAGTCGCCGCCGTGATCAACGTGCCTGGTGCTGGTATGACTGGGCGAGCTCGGCGTTCCCCACCTCGATCATCACCGTGTTCGGGTCGCTCTACCTCACCACGGTGGCGCGCACCGACGCCCTGGCCGCCGGCCAGGCCTGCCCGACCCGCAATGCCTTGGTCGGATGCGACATCTCGCTGTTCGGGCTGCGATTCCCGGCCGGTTCGCTGTTCGACTACCTGCTGGCGACCGCCACCCTCCTGCAGGTACTGGTGCTGCCGCTGACCGGCGCCATCGCCGACCGCACCCAGCGCAAACGGCGGATGCTCGGGCTCTTCTCGTTTACCGGGGCGGGCGCCACCGCGCTACTCGCGCTGGTGACCGGAACCAACTGGCAGCTCGGCGTCGTGCTGTTCATCGTGGCGACCACCGGCTACCAGGCCTCGGCGGTCATCTACTACTCGATGCTCCCGGAGATCGCGACGGCCGACGAGCGCGACGGGCTGTCTTCCCGCGGCTGGGCCTTCGGCTATCTGGGTGGCGGCACCGTGCTGGCGCTGAATCTGGTGACCTATCTCGGACGTGATGCGCTGGGGCTGTCCGAATCAGCGGCGGTACGGGTCTGCTTTATCACCACCGGGCTGTGGTGGGCCGCCTTCACCCTCATCCCGCTGTCTCGGATGCGCGGCCACCAGCCGCCGCAGGGCACCGAGCGGGGTCTATCGGCGCTCACCGGCGGTTTCCGCCACCTCCTCGGCACCCTGCGTAACGCCCGGAATTACCCGCTGACGCTGGGTTTCCTGGCCGCCTACCTGATCTACACCGACGGGATCAGCACGGTGGCCAGCGTCGCTGGCCAGTATGGTGACCTGGAGCTGGGGTTGCCGAGTGGCATTCTGATCAGCACGATCCTGATGGTGCAGTTCGTGGCGTTCGTGGGCGCGTTGCTGCACGGCTGGGTAGCCCGCCGGTTCGGCGCCAAGCGCACGATCATGGGCAGTTTGCTGATGTGGACTGGCGTGATCGCGGCGGCCTACTTCATCCAGGCGCACAATGAACTCCAGTTCTACGCCGTGGCCGTGGGCATCGGGCTGGTATTGGGCGGCACCAACGCCCTGTCCCGGTCACTGTTCAGTCAGTTAGTGCCGGCGGGCAAGGAAGCGGAGTACTTCTCGGTCTACAAGATCGGCGAGCGGGCCACCTCCGCTGTGGGGCCGCTGGTGTTCGGCGCCGTCGGGGCGGCCACCGGCTCGTTCCGTCCGGCCATCGTGTCCCTGGTGGTGTTTTTCCTCATCGGCTTCGTGCTGCTATCGCTGGTGCCGGTGCGCCGAGCGATCCAGGCCGCAGGCAACCCCGAGCCGGCGGTCCTCTAGACCCACGCCCGTCCAGGTGGGACAACAGTGCCACCCGAATGGGTGGTGTGGTGCACTTTCTGGTGAGGTAACACATCACATTGCCACGTCGATTCAACCCCTGTGGGGGGATGCTTACTAGGTGAGCCGTGCGAGAAGTCACCGGTCCTGGGCCATCAGCGGTCCGGGAACGTCGAGGCCCTCTTCGACGTTACACCGGGTGAGCAGGGTCCAGGGACCTCACGGTGTCTGGCCCGGAGAGAGGAGCCGCCATGGCCGACCGCGTTCTTCGTGGCAGCCGGCTCGGAACGGTCAGTTACGAGACCGACCGGGACCACGATCTTGCTCCTCGCCGGTCGGTGGTCTATGCCTGTCCCAAGGGTCACGACTTCACCGTGTCATTCGCCGACGACGCCGAATCGCCGATGATCTGGGAGTGCCGGCTGCACGGAAACGAGTCCAGGCTGTCTGATGGTGCCGCGCCGGAGCCGAAGAAGATCAAGCCACCGCGTACGCACTGGGACATGCTGCTGGAACGCCGCAGCCTCTCCGAGCTGGAAGCGCTGCTTGATGAGCGACTGACCGAGTTGCGCGGTCGTCGCACCCGCTCCGCCTGAGAGGGAGCTGAGACTAGAGAAGCCGGGGGCTGTCATCGTCTGCCCCGCATCACCAGTGCCGCAGCCACTCCTACCACGCCCAGCGCCGCCAGTGACCACTCCGGCACGGGGCCGAGCTGGGTGGCGGGTGTGGTGTCGGAACGCAAGGAGATCCGCGCCACCAGTGCGTCCGGCGTGAACAGCGTGGTGTGCTGCTCGACGGTCCCGTCTGGGGCGATCACCGCGCTGACCCCGCTGGTGGCGGCCACCAGCACGGTCCGCCCGTGCTCCACCGCACGGACCCGGGCGATCGCCTGCTGCTGGTAGGTCATCTCGGTGAAGCCGAAGGTGGCGTTGTTGGTGGGCACGGCGAGCAGCTGGGCTCCGGAGCGCACGCTGTGGCGCACCAGATCGTCGAACACCACCTCGTAACACGTGGCTATCCCGACCCGGACCGGCCCGATGTCCATCGCGCCGTCGCCGTCGCCTGGCACGAAGTTGCCGGCGCGGTCGACGTAGGGGCTGAACAGCCGAAAGAAATCTCGGTACGGCAGGTACTCACCGAAAGGCTGCAGTCGGCGCTTGTCATGCCGCTCCCCCGGCCCAGCGCGGGGATCCCACACGATCATGGTGTTGGTGTGGTGCCCATCGTCGGTGCGCAGGACGGCGCCGACCAGGATGGGCACGCCGACCGCACGGGCCGCCTGATTGATCGCCATTCGAGCATCCGGGTTGCGCAGGGGGTCGATGTCGGAGGAGTTCTCCGGCCAGATGACCAGCGCTGGCGCGGGGTCGCGGCCGGCCGCGACGTCGGCCGCAAGCCGCATGGTGCGCGTGACGTGGTTGTCCAGTACGGCGCGGCGCTGGGCGTTGAAGTCCAGCCCAGCCCGGGGCACGTTGCCCTGGACCAGCGCGACAACCGCCTGGCCGGCACTCGTGGTTGCCCCCACCAGAAGGTGGCCCCCACCAACCCCCATGATCACCGGGGCCATCGCGAGCAGCACAGGCACCATGAGTGCTCTGCGCCCCCCGAACTCAACAGCAGCGTTGTGCACGGGGCCTTGGCCAGCTCTGCTGTTGAGTTCGGGAACAGCAGAGCTGCTGTTGAGTTCGGGAACAGCAGAGCTGGCGACACGCACCCGCGCGAGGCGGCGGAGGAGCTCGCCGGAGGCGAAACCGGTCAGCACCACCGCCGCGGTGAGCAGCGGGGGCCCGCCGATCGCCGCCACCGGGAGGAACACCCCGGTCGGCTGGCCGAACGCCACCCGCCCCCACGGGAAACCGCCGAAGGGCACCCGGGCGATCAGCGCTTCGGCCGCCACCCACACCCCCGTCGCCCACACCGGCGCCGCGGGCATCCGGGACACCACGGCGACCCCGGCGCCGGCCAACGCCAGCACCAGCGCCTCGACGCCGGCCAGCGCCAGCCACGGCAGCGGACCCACGAACTCCCCTACCCACGACAGCAGCGGCACGAAGAAGCCGAGCCCGAAGGTGAACCCGTAACCGAAGCCGGCGCGGGCCGACCGCCCGTGCAGCACCACCCACAACACCGCGAAAGCCACCGGCGCGAGCCACCACAGCTCCCTCGGCGGGGCCCCGGCGTACAGCAGCAGACCCGCACCGGCGGCGGTCCCCACCCGCGACAACCCACGGCCCCAGCTCCGGGCGCGGCGTGGCTCCGGGGCGGACTGGTCGGCGGTCACCGTCGGTGCGGCCACGACGATCAGCCTACGGGCCCGCGGTGCCGCTCCGCTGGCCGGCGGGCGACCGGCTGAAAAGCTTGTTCGGCATGCCAGTCGGGCGCTAAAGCGTGGTCCCAGTAGCCCACCAGATCAGCGTAAAGGCTGCTGCTCGCCAGAAGATCGCGATGGCCGCCCAGGACGGCGTCCGCCCCGTCCATGACCAGGATGCGGTCAGCGCGCATCGCCGAGCTGATCCGGTGGGCGATGACGATGAGGGTGCCGTGGCGTTCGGCGAAGGCGTTCTCGGCTCTGGCTTCGGCGACCGGGTCGAGGTGGCAGGTGGCCTCGTCGAGGATCACGATCTGGGCTGACGACAAATAGACTCGGGCCAGCGCGATGAGCTGCCGTTCTCCGGGGGACAGTGCACCCCCGCCGGGCGGGACGACGGCGTCGTCACCGCCCAGCCGGGAGCGGGCCTCCGCGAAACCCACTGCGGCCACCGCGTGGTCGATCTCAGCCTGGGTCGCCTTCGGCTGAAGGTAGACCAGATTGTCCCGGATGCTCCCAGCGAAGACATAGGCCTCCTGGGGGATGAGTGCCACCACGCACCGCAGGTAACTCTCGTCCACCTGTTCCAGGACGAGACCACCAAGCCTCAGCTGGCCGCGTTGCGGGGTGGCCAGCCTGGCGAGCAGGTTGGCCAGAGTGGACTTCCCCACTCCGCTCGGGCCCACCACAGCGAGGTGCATGCCAGCGGGAACATGCAGGGTGAGGTCCCGCACGATGGGCTCGGCGTGCGGGGAGTACGCGAATGTCACGGCGTCGACGTCCAGGTCGTGACCCGCGGGGTACAGTCCTGGCGAGTGACCGGTGGGCCCGGTCGACTCGGTCGACTCCGGGCTGATCTCGGCTAGCCGGCCGAGGACCACCCCGAGGTTCACGACGATCGTGCCCCCTGAGTTCATCAGGGTCTGGATAGCCGGCGCCAGCCCGCCGAACAGATAGATGACACCGCCGGCGATCTGCCCGACGGTCAGGTGCTGGTGGGTGACCAGCCACGGCGCCAATGCCAGCAGCGCGAGCACAGGTAGCTGCGCACCCACTGTCACCACGGGAATCTTCAATGCCGACGCCCTCGCGAAGGCCCGCAGGGCGGCGGCTTCGGCATCAATGGCCGCACCCACTTCCCGTGCCGCGCGGTCCTCGGCCGCGTACGCGACGACGTCGCGCATCCCCTCGAGCACGGGGGCAGCGACTACACCGATCTGCTCCCCGCAGAGCACGATCGCTCGGTAGCGCACCACCAGGACGCGGAGCAGCAGGGCGAACCCGGCCAGCGCCAGCACCACGAACGACACGACGACCAGCGCGAGCAGCGGGGAGAACACGGCCAGCCCGCCGATGGCCGCGACGCTCACTGAGAGCATCTGGCGGGTACTGCGCAGCAGACCTGACACCAGCGCCCGCACCGTCTCCACCTGCACGGTGGCCTGCGAGACGCTCGCCCCATCCGCGTCCTTCCCATCCCGCAGCGCTCGCTCGACTGACGCGGTCACCACGGCGGTGACCAGCGAGTCGCGCAAGGGCTCGACGGTTGCGGCAAGCCAGGGAAAGGCCTGTCGGGTACCCACCGTGCCGAGCGCATAGAGCAGGGCCAGCGCCGCGAGCCAGCTGAACCCCAGCAGTGGCCTCCCCGCCAGAAAGCCGTGGTCGACAGCGTTGGCGACGATGAGGCCGGAGAAGAAGGCGGGCACCGCCTCAAGAGCTGACCAGGCCGCCAGATGGCGCAGCGCATGGTGCTGGGGGCGTAGGTGGCGGCGCAGCAACCGTCCGCCGGCTAACAGGCTCATCCGTTCCTCGCAGCGATGACGGCGCCGGTCTCGGCGTCCCCGGTGGCAGCGTCCCCGGGGTCAGGGTCGACGGCGAAGACCGCCCGGTAGTCGGGGTCGGACCACAGCGCCAGGTGCGGAGCCAGCGCCCGGATCCGGCCGGCGTCGAGCCAGGCCACCAGGTCGGCCCGAGCGGCGGTCGCGCGGCGGTGGGCCACCACCAGCGAGGTCCGCCCCGCCAGCACTCGGTCGAGCGCTTGTGCCACCTTCACCTCGGTGGCGGTGTCGAGGCTGCTCATGGCGTCGTCGAGGGCGATCACCCGAGCGTCCATCAGGATGGCTCGAGCCAGCCCCAAGCGCTGCAGCTCGCCGCCGGACATGGGGGCTCGGGCCAAGGGAGTGTCGTAGCCTTCGGGCAGCAGCCGGATGAACCGGTCGGCCTGGGCTGTCGCCGCCGCCGCCGCTATCTCGGCGTGCGACGCCTCGGGCCGAGCGTAGGCGATCATGTCGTGCACGGTGGCGCCGAGCAGTGCGGGGCGCTCGAAAGCGTAGGTCACGGTCCGCCGCAGGGCGGTGGGCTCCACCTGAGAAACGGGAACCCCGTCGAGCAACACCTCGCCCTCGTCGGGGTCGAGCAGCCGTCCAACGAGGGACACCAGCACACTCTTTCCGGTGCCCGATCGTCCGACGATGGCCACGCTCGTGCCCGCCGGTACCGACAGGTCGAGTTGGTCGAGGATCGTCCGCTCCCCCAGCCGCACGCTGATGCCCCGCAGCTCGAGCCGACCTGGGCCGCGCGGAACCGGCACGTACCCCGATGGTGGTGCGGCTGCGGAGTGCGCATCGAGGACCTCACCCACCCGGCCGGCCCCCACCTGGATACCCAGGAAGGAGGTCAGCGCGTCCACCAGGCTGAGCGCACCCAGTGCCATGCCGACATAGGACCCAGCCGCGATGAGCTGTCCGGGGGTGATGTCGCCGGCGGTGAGCGCGAACCCACCTACTGACAGCACCACGACCTGGAGCAGGGGGACGAGCAGCCCCAGCCGCCAACTGGCCTGGCCTTGCGCCAGCCACACCCGTCGCCCGGTGTCGTGGAGCCCGGGCAGGGGTTCGAGAATACGGTCGATCTCGTGTCGGGAGGTGCCGCTGGCTCGGATGGTGCGCACTCCCCGCAGCGCGTCGAGCAGCCGGATGATGATCTCAGCCAGGAGCTCCTGATAACGGATGAACGGGTCGCCTACCTTCGCGACGAACATCCGGACCAGCACCGTCGCCGGCGGCACACCAAGCAGGAAGGTGACGGCGAGCCGCCAGTCGATCAGAGCCAGGCCCACCACGGCGCCGATGACGACCAACAGGGTTGCCCCCGCGGACAGCAGCAGGGGGAGGAACCCGGCCGGAGCCCCGGCGTTGGCGGTGAGTCGGGAGAGCAGGTCGCCAGCCGGGAACCGCTGCTGGCCCTGGACCCCGAGCACCAGGGCACGCCCCAGGAGCCGGTGCCGGAGCGCGGCGGTCAGCGAGCTGCCGTAGTAGGCGCCGACCAGGCCGTCCAGGATGTTGACCGCAGCGGCCGCAGCGATCAACACCGCAAGGGCCACCAGCGCATGAGTGAGTTCCCTGCCCTGGATGGCGGCGTCGACCGCGGTCGCCAAGGTGGGGGGCATCAGCACCGTCGTGGCGACTCCGCCGAGGGCGAGCACAGCCAGCGCGGCCGTCATGAGCGGGGCCTGCCGCGCGCTTTGCTTGAGCAGCCGGCTGCCCGAGACCCGCAAGGCACCGACGGGCACCTCAGATCCCGTGAACCCGGCCAGCATCCGTGCCAGCCTGCTACCGGCAGGCATTCCGGCGACCATCCCGCAGTCCCTTCCTTCGGGTAGGTTCTTGTGAGCGGCCGGACACGGAGATGGGCTCCAACCGCCTCCGTGTCCGGCCGCCCTTCTGCGGTGACTAACTGTGACTAGCTGTGATTACCTAGCAGCCAGGAGCCAAGACCCCGATGCCGCCGACGAGGGTCTGGAGAATCCCGCCCGCCGCCACGGCCGTCACGAGCGCGACCGCGCAGCCGCTGTTGCCACCCTGCGCGTTCACGCAGGTGGGGCCGAACTGGATGCCGTCGAGCTCGACGGGGTCAGTCTCGGGAAGCGCCTGCAGCGAGTACACCAGGTCAACGTTGTTCATGGATCGTCATCTCCTTCGTGTGGTGGATGGTGATTTGCTCCACTTCCCATCTCCGTGGGAAGAGGCTCTGTTCAGCTCGGACCGCGCGATGCAGAAGCGGACTACCCGCTGGTTCAGCTCCGTGCGCTGAGCGCGAATCAGTCCCGCGTGGTCGCTGTCGACCTCGACGTATTCGAAGTCGATATCCTCGGTCCTGCCGAGTTCGAGGAGACGCCCTCGGAGCGTTCTTGACTGCTCCACAGGTATCGTCTGGTCATTGATGCCATGCATGAGCAGCAGCGGCGCTGACAATGCGGCGCAGGCTCGCAGTACGTCACGAGGTCCGATGGCATCAGCTATCCGCCGCAGTCCACCCAGCTGTTCTATGCGACGTCGCACTGTGACACTCGCGTTGTCATGGAAGCGTTCCCCGGACAGAAAAGGGGCGAGCGCGACACACGCCGACCACCACCGCGGCTCGTGGCACGCCGCGAGCAACGCCAGGAACGCCCCGTAGCTCACACCCAGCACGACCGGCCTGGGCAGCCCCTGGGACGCTCTGTCGTCGTTTAGGTTCTTGCCCAGGTGGAGTATGTCGTCGAGGTCCGGCCCACCCCAGTTGCCGATCACCGCCCGCAGATGCTCCTCGCCGTACCCGGTGCTGCCGCGGTAATTCGGCGCCACCACGGCCACGCCCGCCGCTGACAAGTAGTGGAAGAGCGGCGTGAATTCAAACCGCCATGCGGACAGCGGTCCGCCGTGTAGCGCCACCACGAGGTGTTCGCGCGCCCGCCACTCGGGGCCGCCGTAGACGATCGCCTCGATGGGGCCCGCCGGGCCAGGGAGCTCAATCAGCTCGGCCTCGTCGCATCCGACCGGGACAAGCGTGATGGGCTGGCTGTCGGGTCGCTGGTCTCGGCTCACCGACCACCGGGTGTGCGTTCCGAGTCGTACGGTGGCGAGGGTGGGAGGCTGGTGCGGAGCCGACAAACGAATTCGGACGAGGTTCCCCATCCACGAGGCGGGACCCGAGATTCTGCCTAGCGGGCCGGCAAGAACCTCGAGGTGATCGTCGGCCGGTGTGTGGAGGAGCAGCCGGGATGTCGCCCCAGCCACCTCGTGGACCAACAGCCGCTCGCCATGCTCATCCAGCGCCAGCGCCTGGCGCGTATACCCTGGCCGGTGCAAGGTCTCGGGAAAGTGCACGGTCGGATCACCCAGGCGGGCCCAACCGAACCGTTGCTGGCCGGATACGTTGGTGGACACAATGATCAGATTCGACTGCGGGCTGTAGAGCAAGATCTGCTCGCTGCTTGTGTCAGACACCGACCAGATGCGCTTCCACGACTGTCGCGGAAGGTCGACGGTAATGCCGTTGGAAGGTGCACCCCCCACAGTCTGGTTTATTCCTAGCACAAGTTCCTCGCCGTCGAGCCACATTCCTCCGGTCAGTGCGCCCGGCACCCGCATCATTGGCTTGGCTGGCCCCAATGAAGCGGGCAGGCGCCAGACCGTCGAATGCTCGAGATCATCGACTGTAACCATGAACCCGAGTTGATCGGGGTTCGGGCTCGGCAGAAAGAAGCAATCCAACAACGCGGAGATCTCACCGAACCACCGCACGTCGAACTTGCCGTTCCCCGGCTGCAGTAACGCGAGCTCACATCGGGGAGACTCGCTCCCGAGCCCTCTGGTGAAGAGCAGGATTCGACCATCATCAAGAGGCAGCGCGCCAGTTCCCCGGTTGACCGCGACGTCCGGAATTGTCTGGTACCTCGCCACGTCCAAGGTGAGTGTCCAGCTCTCGAGGATCAGGTCCTCATCATCGGTCCTGAGGCATACGCCATAGCGACCATTTCCCGAGAAAACAAAGTCGGAGCGGTCCAAGATCATGGGTGTAGTCACCGACACGAGCGCGGTCATCAGTGACGGCTCGCTGTGAGCAGCGAGTCGACCATCCACTGGCGGGGCGAACCGTGCCGCAGCCTCAGGAGAAACGCGAGGATCCCGCTCACGCCGTGTGCCCACGAGGCGGAGAGCTCGCCCTGCTCGTCGGGAAACACGACCAGACCGTCCCGGTAAGTGCGGCTGGCGAAGATGACCCGGGCCAGCTGGTGGGCCATAGCCTCGTACGTCTGACCGTCAGCTGTCTGCATGATATGAGCTGTCTGGGCCATGTCGAGGAGGAAATCACCGTTACCCGCCAGGCCGTGGCACTGTCCGAGCACGATGCGCCACAAGTTCTCCATGACCGCGCGAGTCGACAGGTCGGCCATTTTCCCGTATCGGTCGTCTCCGGTGGCGCGGTGCAGCCGGGTGAGAAAACTTCCGATGCCCGAGGATCCGTGACACCAGTACGGGGCGGTCGTCTCATCACCAGGACCGGCGCCCCACATGGCCGCTCCCCGCTCCATGACCGCATGGGCAAGCAGGGTCTCCCCGGTACGCTCAGCGAGCTCCAGGCAATCGGACCGACCGGTGGCCAACCCCATCGCGAGCAGGAAGTGACCCACACCCGCCATGCCGTGGGAGAATCCGAGAAAACGCCTCCCCGCGAAGCGCGAATCGAATTCTTCCGGGGCCCCCCAGCTGATACCCGTTGGTTCCTCGCTGACCGACACGACGAGCTCATCGGCCGCCTTGCCGGCGCGTTCGGCGAAGTTTTCGTTACCGGTGCGGAGCCAGAGATGAAGGAATGTAAGCCCGATCCCTGCGGTGCCGTGCGTCAGATCAGGATTCCCTGCGGATCCTGAGATCGTGTCAGCCAGGGCGAGGCTCTGCTCAACCAGCTGGTCGTCTCCCACCGCACGCCCGGCTTCGTACAGCGACCACGCGATGCCCGCCTCCCCGAAGTAGAGACTGGAGAATCGTCTCGCGCCGACCGCCGCGCGCTGGGCGATCCACCGGCCGGCCGTCGTGATCGCCTCGGGCAAGCGTTGGTCTCCGGTCAGCTCAAAATACCTTGTCAACACTCCGACAATGCCAGCGGCGCCGACCTGCACCGCGCACTGATCGAGCGCTGCGTGATAACAGGTCGCGGGCCACAGTTGCTCGTCGTGCGCGGGGTTCATGGTGCGGAGGAGATACCCGACCGAGCCGTCGACGGCCTCCTGCCACTGGTCGTCGTCCAGCCGGCCGTCATTGCTCCCGCTGTTGCCGCAAGCTAGGCCGTTTCCTGGCGAGCGCGGTTGTTGCCGCGCCGCGATGAGCATATTCCGGGCCGCTGTGGTGGTGCACCGCCGCTCAGGTTCGTCGTCCATCAAGCCGAGGATCAGCGTCTGAATATCAGCTGGCAGGTTGATCCGCTCCGCTCGGACCGTCAGCCAGTCCGTCACACGATCCCGCGACGGCCGGGTATTCGGGAAATCTTCCAGGAGTACGGGCGCCGCGCCGGTCACGACGAAGCAGATCGTGGAACCGAGGCCGTAATAGTCGGCCTCGACGGCCGGCGGTGCCCCCTTCATCTGCTCCGGTGCGCTGAAGCTTGGTGTGCCACCGGTGACCGTGATCTCGTCGGGCCCGCCGACCACCACGGCCAGCTCCAGGTCGATGAGCCGGAGCTCCCCATCGGGACGCACCATAATGTTGTTGGGGTTGAAGTCCCGGAGAATGAGGCCGGCTTGGTGCGCCACATCCATGAGCTCGGCCACCCGCACGGCCATCTCCAGCGCCCCCGGCACATGGCGGCGCCATCCCCCGGTCCGTATCCTGTCGAGCACCCACTTCCGAAGCGGAACCCCCGGTACGGACTCTTCGGCGAGGAAAAGATGTTGACTCTGCTCGAAGAGCTTCAGTAATCGTGGCGCCACACCAACCGACTGCACTTTTTCAAGCGCTCGGGCCTCCGCGTGGAGCATATCCCGCACGTCTTTTCCGGTGTCGTCCACGGCCACGTGCGGCCGGGCTTCCTTGATGACCGCATCAGCACCGCTCTCGGTGTCCACCGCGCGGTAGACCCCGCCCTTGTTGGTATGCCGGATCGCCTCCCGGACCAGGAAACGATCTCCGATGAGCAGGCCTTGGCCGTTCCCTTTGTTATTTGCCGAGTCGTTCTCCTGCGGGCTGTCGCCATCGGGGCCGCTGTCCTCGGGGATCGGAAACGGACACAGCACCCACGGTGGCGGCCGGAACGTCCCGCCTCGCCGGTCCTCGACCGGGTTGCCGTCCGGGTCGAAAATCACCCATGAGTAGAGGCCATCGTTGGAGAGCCTGCGTTCTTCAACGAACGCGCCGTACCGGTAGTGCACTAAGCTCCCGGGCAGATACGGACGATCAGACAGGACCCGGGGGCCGGCAAGGCCCGCTGTCGCTTCGTGTAGCGCCTCGGCGAGCCGAACAGCTTCCCCGTCACTCTCCGGATAGATTGTGATGAATTTCCCGGAGTGCCCACGGGGCGTGTTGCGAGCGTTCAGCTGAGCAACGCGGTCAAGCGTGCTCGCGAACTTGAATGAAGAACTACTCTTGAGAAGTACCGGCAGGGATCGAGCAAGCACCATCTCGGCCGATAACACCGTTGCCGACAAGTGCAGCTTCCACCCCTGAGAGCGCCTGACCTGCCCTTGAAGAGTTACGCCGCACCAGAAACCGCTAGAGGATACCTCCCAGCGGTCCATCTCTCCCAAGGCGAGGAGCGTGCTCTCCAACACCTTCGCCAGCCCGTAACCGTCGGTATTGACCCGGCTCTCTTGAGTGAAGATACTAAAAGAGAAGTCTGCCATTTTCCGCAACTCCAAGTAGTAGCTTGGAACTCGTCGTCAACCCGGTGAAAACAGTGATGATCTTTGTGGCGCAAGCAAGGTGGCACTCATCTTCCGGACATGACGCCCGCTGCCAACGTCTCGCTCTCCCAACCATTGATCCACTGCTGTGCTCGGTGCGCAAGCGCGCTCTTCCTGAGATTCATCGGCGATTTCACTGGATTAGTTACACACGTTCAGGATTAGTCACTCGAATGATGCAATGATCGCCAGAGATGCAAACTCCTGATGGACCGCGCTACGCCATATGGGGCAAGGTGCCGCTGGTCTTTTCATGTTACTGAACGTTGCATTTTAGGAGTGCCTAAGGTTCAGCCGTCTCTACGGTTCTGACGATGGCGGTTGCACTGGTTGCGCCCGGTAAACTCCCGGACAGGCGGGCGCCACCTCCATGTCACGTGCTGGATGGGTACCGGCGAGGGCGCGCGCGACGGTAGCGGCTACTCTCGCCGAGGACGTGATCCGCCAGTCGCGTTCCTTGTCAGCATCAAACCACACAATAGCTGTCACTCTGTCATAGCCACGCGATTCAAGGAGCGTCCGCAACCACGTGGCCTTATCTCCACCTTGCTCCGCCGAGCCCACCTCGGCCAGCCACACAGGTTGACGTCCCACTTTCGCCAACCGTCGGTAAGGATCCGACAACAACTCGTCAACGCCCTGCCATCGTGATCTTCCATTGCTATCTGCACTATGCGTACCTGAACCATCACCCTCCGGGTGATCGCCTCCTACTCCCCAGTTGTAGGCATCGAGGGCGAGGACGTCGACGTACTCATGGCCGGGGTAGTATGCCTCAAATTTATTCTCCGTTGGCACATCCAGCGCGTAGGGAGACCATACCCAGCGGACGTTGTTGGCACCCGCCTGAGCGAAGACGTCGTGCATATGACGCCAGGCCGCGATGTAGTCCGTAGCGCTGTTTCTGTTGACACCCCCCGCCCACGGGTACCAGTTTCCATTCATTTCATGCATTGGTCGCAAGTACACGGTCCCCAGGAAGTCACGAAGACCGTAAGCCCATGATCGTATGTAGGTATCGTGTTCACCTGTCGCGATACTCGCCAAACTGAAGCTTGGCTGGTTCACACCCTGAGAATGAGCCCACGGCTCCCATGTTATTAATACTCTCCGGTTATCAGCAGTCGCCAGCGTCAGCTCCCGAACGGCGTGGTCGTCGTACTGGCCCCACACTTCCCCCCACGCCTTGTATATATGAACCACATCGAGTCGCCGGCCAATGTTGCGCTCCAAGTCGCGCACCGCGTTCATCGATTCCCAAGGGGACGGTGGAACATAGGCACCGATCCAGATGCCCCGCCGCACCAGCGGAACAGCTAACGACTGCCCGTCACCGCTGGCCACGGTCACCAGTACGAGCATCATCGCCAGCGCGAAGCGACGTTTCCCGCCGTGCGGTTCATTGCCTACCACATGGCCGCCGATCCTGAAATAATTCGCCATTCTACCCAAGCCGCTCCGTTGGCATTGGCCCAGAGTACCCTGCGGGCTCGCCCCGGCCAGCACCGAATACTGCGGCTACGGCCAGTGCCGCCAGCTGACTCTATGTCAGCGTAAGCAAGACTGACCTGCCCTAAAATTCACCTTGAGCGGTGATTTCACGATCGTTGCTGGAGGGCTGAGGCTGGGCCACCGGGGCAGGTGGCAAACGGAGCCACGACAGGATAGTCTGACGGACTTTTATACCATACCAACTAAGTGGTACAAAAGCGCCGAGAGGTACTGTGGTCATGAGTAACCAGTAGATCGTGTCTGGGCGCAAAATACCACGCACGCCGTGCGCCATAATTCCGTACGGAACCGCGGCGACAAGAAACACGAGAATCACAACGTGCGGAATGATGATATTCCAGTACCACTGGTGAACGTCGCTCTTGCGGGTCACTTTGTATGCCGGTTTCCGATGTGGGCCGTAAGCAAGAGCCTTTATCGTAGCCTTCATATAGACGAACATCAGACCGTGCCACATTCGGCGAATTATAAATATGTTCTGCACGCCGGCCTCGGCGGCCATTGCCCACATAAATAGCTCAATCGCTATGACGTAGGGGGTGAAGTGTAGCATATACGATCCCGTGGGAGCGTCGACTGGTTGTATTCCCTGAACAAGGTACGTCGCTGACATGGCACCGAGGGCGAGCATGGGAAATCCTTGACAATAAAACATCATCATATCGAAAAATTGAAGCTTCTGGCGAATAATCATTCCTCTCATGGAACCCCAGAGTAGCAGTCGCATTGTATCGAGGGCCCACGTACCACGCTGCTTGCATACGTTTCCCAGATCCTCGGGCGCGTGCTGCGCTCTAGCTCCAACGATGGGAACGTAGACTCCTCGCCAGCCACGCCTGAGCGCTTCCATGCCGGACTGCAGATCTTCAACGAGGTTCCACGACGGGAAGCCCCCTATATCGTTGAGGGCTCGACGCCGCCAGACGACTCCTGAACCACACGGAAAGACAGCATTGGCCGCATGGCGCGCTCGCATCACTCCTCGGTAAAAGAGTTGTTCCTGATTGTTGAAGGGATCACCGGGGCTGACTCGAGCCTCCTTGATAGTTTGGACAAATGCGGCGCTCTCGTCGTCTTGGAGCGAAGCGATCGTCCTTCGCAGGAAGAGAGGGTGTCCCACTTCATCATCCGCATCGCGTGTCTCTATGTACAGAATCTCAGGATATTCCTTGTCGAGGAGATCAAGTGCTGAGTTCAGGTTGCCCGCCTTCGCGTCGCCCCGACGGTCCGCTGCCCCCTGAACTGGTGGACGGTGATAGCGGATGGTTGCGGTCGGATAAGTCTGACTTGTCGAAAACGCCATATCCGCCATGTCATGATTTGCGGCATCATCACTGACCACTATCAGCAGAGCGTTGTTCGGCCAGTCTTGTTCAAGGACTGAAACGAGAGTTTGGCGAACCATGTCAGGAGTCTCGCCGCAGGTCGGCACTATGACGGCCACCATGCGCTCCTCCCCTTGGGGAACGCTGACTGCGGGCGGCGCTATCCATCTCCAGTTATTGAAAGCAGTGATGTGAATTTGAATGATACCGTACAGGAATGCGGTCACGAAAGGTACCGATAGCACCGGATGCGAGTAATCAGCATTCCGGACTAGCCAGGGCGTAAACCACGCGGAAGAAACGACCAAAAAGCAAATAGCGAGCTGAACTCGACTATGGCCCGGAAGGGCCCTATGTTTTCCTCTGCGTCTTCTTAATGCGCGATGGAACAACAAGGACATCTTTTCGTCCCGTCACCGATTCCGTTCGCTTTACCCTAGATTATCTCTGTTATTGAAATGTTTGTTCATCGCTTGGACGGCCGGGGTTTAACGAGGGGCCATGATGCTTTCTGGCGTGTTTGATAATTGACCATCGATCTGGGTGTGCGGAACGAGCGCTGGAACCGCATCAACCCCCTGAAGGCGCGTTTTGAGCCAATCCGCCGTCCGGCGTAACCCTTCTTCGACGTGGATCTCCGGGCGCCACCCGAGTCTTTCCATCGCTCTAGATATTACCGGACGCCGGCGCACCGGGTCGTCGATCGGATATGGATGATAATCGATTCGCGAGGTTGAGCCGGTGATTCGCAACACGAGTTCAGCGAGCTCGGAGACCGATCGCTCATCCGGGTTTCCCAGGTTGATGGGACCCTCGTCTGTTGAGTCAATCATGAAAATCATTCCGCGAATGAGGTCGTCGACGTAGCAGAAGCTCCGAGTCTGTGTCCCGTCACCATATATGGTGAGTGGCGTGTTACTGAGAGCCTGCGCGATAAAAGTTGTGACGACACGCCCGTCGTCCGGGCGCATGCGGGGGCCGTACGTGTTGAAAATACGCAGCACGCCAGCATTGACGTTCAGGGTGCGCCGATACGCGAAGGTTAAGGCTTCCGAGAACCTTTTAGCCTCGTCGTAGACGCTTCGTGGCCCAATAGGGTTTACATTTCCCCAGTAATCCTCCGACTGTGGGTGCAATAGAGGATCACCATAGATCTCGCTTGTTGAAGCAAGAATAAATCGAGCATTATTCTGATAGGCAAGGAGTAATGAATTTTCCGTTCCGCGACTGCCTGCCGCCAGAGTTTGCAGTGGGAGGCGACTGTAGTCAGCTGGCGCTGCGGGGCTAGCGAGGTGAACGATAACATCAACGGCATCGTTGATTTCCGCGCCCGTGCTGACGTCATCCTCGACAAACCGAAAATCGGGATCGGGTAGCAGATGTTCAATATTACAGATCCGCCCTGTTGACAGATTGTCGACACATGTCACGAAGTTTCCTCTCGTGATCAATCTGTCGCACAGATGCGAGCCTAAGAAGCCCGCGCCACCCGTCACCAGAACGTGCATTATTTCCTCCTGAATCTTGTGACCCAGCCATTAGTGATGGTCGCCGCCGCTAAGCGCATGTCAGCTGCGGATACGCCCTATCTGGCAGATTCATCGGGAGTTTAATCAAGTCGGTTACACTCGTTTGAGTCAACTACCTAGATGGCGTAACGAAAAAACGGTCAAATGCGACCGTTCGATGGAGAACTTTAGGCTATATGGGTGATACTTGCGCACTGTGGGAGTAAATTCCGTCTTGCGGCAGAAGTCCTGCATCTGGTTGCACTGGAATAACGCGGCAGTGAGCAGATGGTTAGGGCCTGAACGCCTCGATCGGAGGGCAGGAGCACACCAGGTTGCGGTCCCCGTGAGCCTGGTCGATCCGCCGCACCGGGGGCCACACCTTGGCGGCCGTCCGGCCCATCGGGTAGGCGGCGCACTCCCGGCTGTAGGGGTGGCTCCACTTGTCGACCAGGCAACTCGCGGTGTGCGGTGCGCAGCGCAGTGGGTTGTCCTCGGCGGGCCACTCCCCCTCGGCGACCCGGCCGATCTCATCCCGGATCGCGATCATGGCGTTGCAGAAGCGATCCAGTTCGGCCAGGCTCTCACTCTCGGTGGGCTCGACCATCAGGGTGCCGGCGACCGGGAACGACATCGTCGGGGCGTGCAGTCCATAGTCGATCAGACGCTTGGCGACGTCCTCGACGGTAACGCCGGTGGCCTTGGTGATCGGCCGTAGGTCCAGGATGCATTCGTGGGCGACCAGCCCGCTATCGCCGACATAGAGCACCGGGAAGCACCCATTGAGGCGTCGGGCGACATAGTTCGCGGCGGCCACCGCGGTGAGCGTGGCGCGACGCAGGCCCTGCCCACCCATCATCCGGATGTAGGCCCAGCAGATCGGCAGAATCGACGCGCTACCCCACGGTGCCGCGGTTACCGGGCCCACTGCGGCATCAGGGTTAGTTCGCGGGTGCCCGGGCAGGAACGGAGCCAGATGGGCCCGCACGCCGACCGGTCCGACTCCTGGCCCGCCACCGCCGTGCGGGATGCAGAACGTCTTGTGCAGGTTGAGGTGGCCGACGTCGGCGCCGAAGCGGCCCGGCCGGGCCAGCCCGAGCAGCGCGTTGAGGTTGGCCCCGTCGACGTAGACCTGCCCCCCGGCGTCGTGTACCAGCGCGCACACGTGCGTCACATCAGACTCGTACACCCCGTGCGTGGACGGATACGTGATCATGATGGCGGCCAGCTCGGCACCGTGCTCGGCGATCTTCGCGCGCAGGTCGTCAAGGTCGATGTCGCCGGAGCTGTCACACCCGACGACCATCACGCGCATCCCCGCCATCACCGCCGAGGCCGCGTTGGTGCCGTGCGCGCTGGAAGGGATGAGGCAGACGTCGCGACTGGTCTCGCCGCGACCGCGGTGGTAAGCGCGGATCGCCAGCAGACCCGCGAACTCGCCCTGGCTGCCCGCGTTGGGCGCCAGACTGACCGCGTCGTAACCGGTGAGCGCGGCCAGCCAGCGCTGCAGGTCACTGAGTACCTCGAGCAAGCCTCGCGCGTCCTGCTGGGGCGCGAACGGGTGCAGCTCGGCGAACTGTGGCCAGCTGATCGGCTCCATCTCCGCGGTGGCGTTGAGCTTCATCGTGCAGGAGCCCAGCGGGATCATGCTGCGGTCCAGCGCCAGGTCCTTGTCGGCCAGCGCGCGCAGATAGCGCAACAGCGCCGTCTCACTGCGGTAGGCGGAGAACACCGGGTGGGTGAGGAACGGCGTCGTGCGCCGCAACGCGGCGGGGATCGCGTCCGGAGTCTGGCGGTCGAGGGTGTCCGGGTCAGCCGCCGGCACACCGAAGGCCTCCCAGACCACCCGCAGGTGCTCGCGGGTGGTGGTCTCGGCGCAACTGATCCCGACGTGATCGGCGTCGGCCAGCCGCAGGTCCACCCCGGCCGCGCGAGCGGCGCGAACCACCTCGACGGCCTGGCCGGGAACCTTGGCGAGCACCGTGTCGAAGAACGCGTCGAACACCACGTCGACGCCGCCGCCGCGCAAGCCAGCGGCCAGCACCGCGGCCATCCGGTGCGCTCGCCGCGCGATGCCCGCCAGCCCGTCAGGTCCGTGGTATACCGCGTACATTGAGGCCATTACGGCCAGCAGCACTTGCGCGGTGCAGATGTTGCTAGTGGCCTTCTCGCGGCGAATGTGCTGCTCACGGGTCTGCAGCGCCAAGCGCAACGCCGGTGACCCGTCAGCGTCGCAGGACATGCCGACCAGTCGGCCGGGCAGCTGGCGCTCCAGGCCGCCGCGCACCGCAAGGTAGGCGGCGTGCGGCCCGCCGAAGCCCAGCGGCACGCCAAAACGCTGCGTCGACCCGATCGCGACATCAGCGCCGATCTCCCCCGGCGGCACCAGCAGGGCCAGGGCCAGCGGGTCGGCCGCGACGGCCACCGCGGCGCCGCGCTGGTGCGCCCGCTCGATCAGCATCGCATGGTCACGCACCACGCCAGAGGCGCCTGGGTAGGACAGCAGCACACCGAAGAACTCGCCGTCCGGAAGCCCGCTGGACACCTCCGCGATGTCCAGCTCGATACCCAGCGGCTCAGCGCGGGTGACCAGCACGGCAAGCGTCTGCGGCAATGTGTCGGCGTCCACCACGAACCGTGATGAGGTAGCCCGGCCCGCGCGGCGCAGCAGGGTCATCGCTTCGGCGGCCGCAGTGGCCTCATCGAGCATGGAGGCGTTGGCCACCGGCAGGCAGGTGAGGTCGCTGATCATCGTCTGGAAGTTGAGCAGCGCCTCCAGCCGGCCTTGGGAGATCTCTGGCTGGTACGGTGTGTAAGCGGTGTACCAGGCCGGGTTCTCCAACACCGAGCGACGGATCACCGGTGGGGTCACCGTGCCGTGATACCCAAGCCCAATCATCGGTATTTTCGGGTGGCACTGAGCGGCCCGCGCCCGCAGTTCAGCCAGCGCCTGCGCCTCGGTCGCCGGGGCCGGCAAGTCTGGGACAGCGTCGGCATCGGCCAGCGTGGGCGGCAGCGCCAGCTGGGCGAGCTGCTCCAATGATTCCACGCCGATGACGTCCAGCATCCGAGCCAACTCAGCTGGACGCGGCCCGATGTGCCGGTCAGTGAACGGAGTGCCGTGCTCCAGTTCGGACAGTGGCCGCCGGTCGGAAGTGCTCATCGCGGTGACCTCCGGGAATCAAGACTTCGGCGCCCGGACAGCAATGGCTGAGAACTCCCCCGCGCGGGATGGCCGACTACGTCACCAACGTACTCGTGGAGGTAGCCCTCTGACGCTCCCCACGCACCTACTGTGATCGACTACACAGCGAGACGCGTCAGCTGATTCGGCGGGTCCGCCGGCGCTTGGTCAGCTCGTCTTCCGGGGCGCTCGCGACGTGGCCACCATCGGCGCGCTCCGGGGGAAACTGGCTGATGGATCCGGCGATCTCCTTCATCGCGCCACTGACGGCAATGCCGAACACACCCTGCCCACCCTGCAGCAGGTCCACCACCTCCTCCGGGGAGGTGCACTCGTAAACCGTGGTGCCGTCACTGAACAGCGTGATGCGGGCGAGGTCGTGCACGCCACGGCGGCGCAGGTGCTCCACGGCCACACGGATGTTCTGCAGCGAGACACCCGTGTCTAGTAACCTCTTGACTACTTTGAGGACCAGGATGTCTTTGAACGAGTACAGCCGCTGGCTGCCTGAACCGGAGGCGCCGCGAATCGACGGCACCACCAAGGTGGTTCGTGCCCAATAGTCCAGCTGGCGGTAGGTGATCCCGGCGATCTGGCATGCCGCTGGGCCGCGATAGCCCAGCAACTGGTCGGCCACTCCGTGCGGGTCGGCCAGAGCGGAATCTGGAAACAAAGTGCCCTGCTCAGCCCCCTCGTCAGCTTCTGACTGAGTAACGTCACGCACCGGGATGTCCGCTCCGCCGTGCGGTCCCTCGACCACCCGTGCCTCCCACGCCTCGTGCCGGCAGCCCGTGAGCCACGCGGCCCTCGGCAGATCCTCCGGCCGTTCGGGGCGAGCCACACCGGCGCGACTCGCTATGAAGACCGACGGTAGGCGCCGCCAGGTAGTCGGTCAATCCGACGCGCGGAGTCTCACCCTCAAGTTCAGCTCAAGGACTACGTTGATCAGGTATCCGCCCTGCGACAGCGTCTCATGTATCCGCCCTGCGGAAGTCCTCCGGAGAGACCGAGTTGAGGAACTCACGGAACTTCTCGACCTCGTTGTTCTCCTGCTCGTCGGGGATGACCAGGCCAGCTTCACAGAGCACCGACTCTTCGGCGTGGATCGGTACCCCGACCCGCAAGGCGAGGGCGACCGAGTCGCTTGGCCGGGCGGAGACCCGCACGTTCCCGTCGAAGACCAGCTCAGCGAAGAAGGTGCCTTCTTGCAGTTCGGTGATCCTGACCTGCTTCAGCTCCCCGCCCAGCGCACTGATCACGTCTCGGAGCAGGTCGTGCGTCATCGGCCGAACCGGTTGAACACCCTGCTGTTCCAGGGCAATGGCGGTCGCCTCACCGGAACCGATCCAGATCGGCAGGTAACGCTCACCCTCGCTTTCTCGCAGCAGCAGGATCGGCTGGTTTGCCGGTAACTCCACCCGGACCCCGACGACACGCATCTCGCTCATCGCGTTGCGCCTCCCTCCCGTCGCACCCTGCACCGGGTACCTCGAGGATCGTCGTGCTCAGCGGTGGATTGGGCACCGGCCACGGTTGCCGCCAGCCCAGTCGCGTCTCCACCATCACTACCCCCAGACGCTACACGCGGCACCGTCCCGATGCCGAGTCTCTCGGCGGCCCAAATTCCTCGGGGACTCTCTCCTGGGGCTTCTTGGTCTGAGGCTCAGTTCCCGATGACGCCACGCAGCCCGATCTTCACGAGCAGGGCGTGCAGCCGCAACGACAGCACCGCCAGCTCCCGGACCACCTCATCGGCGCGGGCTCGGGCATCGGGATCTCGCTGCCGGCTCATCGGGGTGACGATCTGCGCTAGCAGACCCACCTCCCGGTCCGCCGACGCCCGGAAGGACCGAAGGTGGCGGGGTTCCAGCCCAAAATCGGTCATCGCTCGCGCGGTCTTGGCCACCAGCAGCGCATCGGTGTCGTAGAAGCCGGCTGGACCGGGGCGAACCAAGCCGAACTGCTCAAGTTCGGCCAGTACCGCCTTGCCGATGCCGGCGGCGGCAAGCAGTTCCTCCTGGGTCATCCGCACCACATCGGCGGCGAGGCCCTCCGAGAGATCTGGTTCGGTCGACACATCGGGAAGAGCGCTCAACGGCGGGCGCGGCGCCCGTGGCCAGCGCGAGTCAGAGCATCTTTCGGGGCGCCTGGCTGAGGATCCTTCGGGCTCACCCCGGTCCAGCGCGTCCAGGTGCTCCTTGATGACCCTCAGCGGGAGGTAGTGGTCGCGCTGAGCGGCGAGCACGTAGCGCAGCCTTTCCACATCCGCGCCGGAGAACTGCCGGTAGCCAGCGGCGGTGCGTTCCGGCTGGACCAACCCTTCAGACTCCAAAAACCTGATCTTGGAGATGGTGACGTCGGGGAAATCCGCCCGCAACTGGGAGAGCACCGAGCCGATACTCATCCCGGACCGATGCCCCGAGCGGCCCGGGACCGTCACCGCAGCCCCTGGTCAGCCCCTCGGCCCCCGGTACGCGGGCCGGTCAGGAACACCAGCCGAAACTTGCCGATCTGCACCTCGTCCCCATTGGCCAGCACCGCGGTATCCACCGGCTCACGGTTGACGTAGGTGCCGTTCAGGCTGCCAACGTCCACGACCACTAACTCGCCGCCCTCGCGGCGGAACTCGGCGTGCCGGCGGGACACCGTCACGTCGTCGAGAAAGATGTCACTTTCCGGGTGCCGACCCGCGCTTGTGGTGGACCGGTCGAGGAGAAACCGGGAACCGGCGTTAGGGCCGCGCTTGACCACCAGCAGAGCGGAACCTTCCGCCAATGCGTCGACACCGGCGATGGGCGCCATCGACGACTCAACGCTCTCGGGCTCGGACAAGAAGTCAGCCCGGAATATCGAGGTCTGCTCCGGGCCCCGCTCCGGGGGTACACCGGGCCCATCTTTCGTGCTCACGCTGGGCTCTCCTTCGACAGGGGCGGTGGCTTGTGACCGGAGCACAACCTACCGTGCCACCGGCGGGCATTGTGGACGGAGGTCAACGCCGGTCAATGCCCGCGTCAGGTTCCCTCTCAATGAGCATGCGGTAGTCCTCGGCGCCCAGCAAAGAGTCCATCGCGGCGGGGTCCGCCAGCTTCATCTCAATCATCCAGCCCTCGCCGTAGGGGTCGGAGTTGACCAGTTCAGGGTTGTCCTCCAGGGCATCGTTGCGGGCCACCACCTCGCCCGCCACCGGCGCGAACACCTCCGACACGCTCTTGGTCGACTCCACCTCGCCGACCGGGTCTCCCAGCGCCAGCACGTCGCCAACCTGGGGTAACGTCACGAAGACGATGTCTCCGAGCTGCGTCTGCGCATAGTCAGTGATACCGATCCGCACCGTGCCCCCCGCGCTGGCCAGCACCCACTCATGCTCCTGGCTGTACTTCGGCTCCTCGGGAACCACCGCGCGTTCCGCCACCTCATCCCCCATATCACTCACGTTCCGCCTGCCTCGCGGCGCGCATCGTCAGCCAAGCCTGCAGGAGGTAGATCACCCCCGCCCAGACGTACAACGCGCTACCCCACCCGGTGAAGGCCACCGCGAACGCCTGGGCCACCGCGCCCACCCAACCATGCACGTCGTGGGCGAGCAGCAGCAGGGGGAAAGCATAGAGCAGGCAGAGAGTGGCCGCCTTGCCCATATAGTGCACCGGCGGCGGACCGTAGCCGTGCCGGCGCAGCACGGCCAGCGTCAGCAACAGGACGAGATCCCGGACGATCAGCACGGCCACCACCCACCACGGCAGGATCTCCCGCACGCCGAAGGCGAGCAGGGTGCTCAGCGTGTACACCCGATCGATCGCCGGGTCGAGCAACGCACCCAGCCTGCTGGTCTGGTTCAGCAGGCGGGCGAGCTTGCCGTCCAGCCAGTCGGTAAGGCCCGACAGGGCCAGCACGAGCACAGCGAGCAGGTCGTCGTGCGGGCCGAGCAGCAGCCACAGGAACAGCGGGATACCGGCCAGCCTGAGCAGGCTGAGCGCGTTGGGCACGGTCAGCAGCCGGTCGGTCGGATCCCGCGCCTCTGGCCGGGGTTGGCTCGGCAGCACCTCGGGCCCTCCTGATCACACCCGGTGTTCCGCGCGAGGCACAGCCCGGGAAGCCTAGAGTCCCACACCCCGCAGGCCTAGCGACCAAGGATCCCTAGGCCTGCGGTCAGGGCTGGTCGACACGGCGCGCAGGTGCTCGAACAGCAGGCGGTAGCGCGGAGGTCGGCCTCCTTCTCCAGGAACAGGTCACCGGCCAGGGAGTCGATCGCCTGGTGGTGAAAAGCCGCCGACACCCCATCCCCGGCTCTCGCCGAGCACACCCTCCGCCGAGCTAAGGAGCCACCATGCCTGAGCGCACCAGCACACCGCGCACCCTGCGCGCCGCCGCTGTCACGTTCACCCTAGGCGCGCTGCTCGCCAGCTGCAGCGCCGCCACCGCACCGTCTGCTCCGGCCCGAGCGGGGTCCCCGGTGGACTGGAGTGCCGTGGGCCGGGCCATGGGCAGTCCACTGAAGACCGAAGACGGTGATGTGCATACCGCAGAATTCCTCCGGACCGATCTGCACGTCGTCAACGCCGGGGTGACCGAAAACCCTGGCATGGAACTCGGCGCGGAGGCGATGTTCCATCAAACCACCCCCGGCGCCGCGGTCCTGATCGGTGAGGTCACCGTCACCGGCCAGGAACTGAACAACGTGCTCACCCGTCTGGAAGGCGATCACACCGTGCAGGTCACCGCCATCCACAAACATCTGCAGGACGAGACCCCACGCCTATGGTGGGTGCACTACGTCGGGCACCCATGCCGCTGGATACCGCCGCCCTGGACACCACCACCCACCCACCACGCAGGTGAGACATGCCCGTTGGTCAGAAAGCGTGCGTTGCTGCGGCGAGTGTGCTGATGACGATCGAGATCGTCCTCAGTGCGTGCGGCAGCGGAGCTCCGGGGCCATCCCCGTCCACCTCGGCACCCCCTGCGCCGTCTTCGGGCCCGATCGGCGCGGCGCAGATCACGGGGCCGGTGCGAGGCGCCGCGCTGGTAGCGGCGCTACGCCAAGGTGGGGTGCTGCTGTGGATACGTCATACCGAGCGTGACAACCGAACCGGCACCGTCACCCCACAGCAAGCGGCCAGCCATGACTGCGCCGCGCAAAGCGAGCTGACCGCCACCGGCCGCCACCACGCCACCCAGATCGGCGCGGCCATACGCGCATTGACCCTGCCGATCGGGGCAGTGCACACCGCCCGGCTATGCCGCACCGAGACCACCGGACGACTACTCAACCTCGCCCCGGTCACCGACGACGACCGGCTAGACGCCTCCAGCACCTGGCTCAACAGCGGCGGCCCAACAGCCCAACAACGCGCCACCCTGCAGATCCTGTCCGAACAACCCCCGGCCGGCAAAGACCTGGTACTGATCTCCAGCGCCCTGGACATTCCCCAAGCGCAGCCCACCGTCCTGCACGACCTCGGCCCTGGCGAAACTGCGGTCTTTCGACCCGGCCCACCCGGGCACGCCACCCTCCTGGCACGCATCGGCGAAACAGCCTGGCCAACACTCCTGCAGGTCGTGGCCACCACACCCCTCACACCGACCCGATAAGACACCTCGACCAGACCGAACCGGTCGCCGAGTGGAGTGCTAGCCGACCAAACACCAGCTGTCGCCGTCGTTCGTCCTCACAGCAGCGCGATGCCCGCCCAGGTACATGATTGAGCATACGGTGGCCACCTCGCCGGACATGTGCTCAACCCACAGTGCCTTCGCGCTCGAAGAGGGTCCGACCGCGGTGCACCGTGCGCAGGCATGAGGGGAGATCGGCCCCCAGCAACGCGGTCCCGAAGGATTCGGGGCCATCGAGTCCGGGGCCAAAGAACTCGGGGCTGTCCCAGATCGCATAGGACGCCGGGGCGCCGGGGGCCAGGGTGCCGGCCAGGGGATCGGTTGCGGCAGCGGCCCGGTATCCGCCGTAGGTGTGCGCCGCGAGTGCCTCCATCACGCCGATCTCCGAGCCGGGGCTGCGGTGTCCCACCGCGGCGCGCACCGCGCCCCACGGGTCGACCGGCGTGACCGGTGCGTCGGAACCGAACGCCAGCACCACACCGGCCGCCTCAAGCAGCGCGAAGGGGTTCATCGCGGCGGAGCGAGGCGCCCCCAGACGCAACGCGTACATTCCCCCCGCACCACCCCAGGCGGCGTCGAAGGCTGGCTGCACGCTGGCCACCACCCCCCAGGCCGCCAACTGGCGGGCCTGGTCGGGGTCCACCATCTCCAGGTGTTCCAGCCGATGCCGGCACTGCCGCAGCGCGCTGTCACCGACCGCGGCCGCCGCAGCCTCGAAACCGGCCAGCACCGAATCGGTCGCCCCGTCCCCGATCACGTGGAACCCAGCCTGGGTGCCGGCCAGGGTGCAGGCCCTGATGTGGGCCGAGATCTGCCCCGCGTCGAGATAGGACACGCCTCGGGTACCGGGGGCGTCGGCGTAGGGCGTGCGCAGCGCGGCGGTCCGCGAGCCGAGCGCCCCGTCACAGAACAGGTCACCCGCCAACCCATGTGCCCCGGTGGCGGCGAGCAGTTCGCGGGCCTGCTCGGGCGTGCTGACCGCCTGGCCCCAGTAGCCGATCACCTCGACGCCGTGGTCGGCCGCCAGCAAGTCGGCGAGATCGTCGACCCCCGAGACCTCCGGGCCCGCGCACTCGTGCACCACAGCGATCCCGCGCGCGGCCGCCCCGGTCAGGAAGGCCTGTTGGGCGGCGCGCCGTTGACCGGGTGTGATCGACTCCCGGGCGGCCCGGCGGGCGTGGTGGTGGGCATCCCGGGTCAGTGGTCCCTCGGCCGCCCAACCGAGCGCGCCGATCGCCGCCGCAGCCCGCTCCAGCAGCGCCGAGGACACCGCAGCGCTGTGCCCGTCAATCCGGGACAGGTACACCGGCGCGCCACCGGCGGCGCGGTCCACCTCAGCGCGGGTCGGCGCACGGCGCTCCGGCCACGATGTTTCATCCCACCCATGCCCCCACAACACGGTGCCCGGGCGGGAGCATCGTGCGACACCCTCCAGGCACTGCGCGAGCGTGGCGCAGCCGGTGAGATCAAGCCCGCTGGCGAGCAGGCCCGCGGCCGTGGCGTGCACATGCGCGTCGACGAAGGCCGGGGTGACCAGCGCGCCACGCAATTCGAGCACGTCGTCCGCGTCGCCGAAGCAGACTCGGCCCGTGCTGTCGTCCCCCGCCCAGACCACCGTCCCGTCCGCGACGGCCAGCGCGGTGGCCCCGGCGACCGACGGGATGCGCCCGCCCAGCAACAACGTAGTGCTCATGGCTCAGCAGTATTCCCGCTCAGTGGCGGTTCCACCGCGCGCCATGGATGTGGTGGGGCCGGGCCACGGTCGAGACGCCGACCCGGCCCCACCACGGTGACCGGTCGGGCGGGAGGCACTTGTGCCATCGCCGCGTCGGGGTGTGCGGCCAGATTCGACCACCGGACCGGGATACGGCTCAGACCGAGCCGCACGCAGAAATCATAGCTATAATCATAGCTACTGTCAACTCGATGAGTAGCTACCGCTCACCGGCCAGCGCTGGCGACTACGCTGCGGCCCCGAAGCAGAAGGGAGCACCGATGGCGGAGCGGGGTGACCCGCCGGCACTGCGCTGGTTGATCGGTGTCGAGCTGCGCAACTACCGCACGCGCGCCGGGCAGACGCTGGCCAATGCCGCGAAGGCGCTGGATTGCTCCACTGGTCTGGTCGGCCACTTCGAGAAGGGCCTCTACTTCCCGCAACCGGAGCAGATCGCCGGGCTGCTGGGCTTCTACGGTGCGCCCACCTGGGACATCGAGCGGCTGTCGACGCTCGCCGGCCGGGCTGATCAGCGCACCTGGCTGGCACCGTGGAACGACATCATCCCGGACTGGCATAAGACCTACGTCGGGCTGGAGGGGCTGGCCGCACACGAAATCACCTACTTGCCGCTGGTGCTGCACGCGCTGGTCCAGACTCAGGAGTACTCGATCGGCGCCACCGCGGGCAGCGCGCGGGTGCGACCCGATCAGGTGGAGCGGATGGTCGGCCTGCGGATGGAACGGCAGCGCCGGTTGCTCAGTGACACCGACCCGCTGCGTCTCACGGCTATCATTGAGGAGTCGGTGCTGGACCGGCCGATCGGCGGCGCCACGACCATGCGCGAGCAGCTCCGGCACCTGGTGGAGCTCTCGGCCCGGGACAATGTCGACATCCTGGTGCTGCCCACCGCCGTCGGGCGGCACGACAGTGTCGAAGGGATGTTCACCGTGCTGCACTTCGAGCAGGCCCAGTCCATCGGCTATATCGAGTACCCCGACGGCGCCATCTACGTGCAGGATCAAGATCAGGTCGCGGCGTATACTCGGACTGCGGAGTCCCTGCGCTCCGTGGCGCTGTCGCCGCGCAAGTCCGTCGAGGCCATCGCGGCGCGGCTTCTCACGTCGGAGTGAATCGTGGAGGACGGCATGACAAACCCAGGGTGGCGCGCCGGCTGGCGGGCGTCGACCCACAGCAACAACGGTGGCAACTGCGTCGAGGTAGACTTCACCGCGGCCGGCGTCGAGATGCGGGACAGCAAGGCCCACGGCACCGGGCCGACTCTGCACGTCACGCCAGCCGAGTGGGCCGCCTTCGTGGCCGGCGCCCGGCATGGCGAATTCGACTAGCGACTAGCACAGCCCTGGTTGTCTGAAGAATCGCGCTCAGCGAAGCTCGCCGCGCGAGGAGCGGGGCGCCGGCTCGCCGACGACCTCGCCCTCGATCACGCCGCCGGGCGCGAAGCGCACTCCGGTGCGCCGTGCCGCTGAGCGCAGTATCCCTCGTCGGGCCAGCGCGCGGGTGGGCGGCAGGAGCAGCAGCAGCCCCAGGACATCGGACACGAAACCCGGCAGCACGATCAGCACCCCGGCTGCGGCGACCAGCATGCCGTCGAGCAGTTCTCGGTGCGGAAGTCTGCGGGTGCGGAGTGCGGCGACGAACGCGCCCAGCGTGCGGGCACCCTCGCGCCGCAGCAGGGCCGCCCCGACCAGCGACGCGACAATCAGCAGCCCGATGGTGGCCAGGACCCCGATCGCGTGCCCTACCACGACGAGCACCGTCAACTCGATGATGGCGGCGGCGACCAGAACCAGGACTGGCACGGCACGCGCCTCCTCTCGGATCAGGTGGGCGGAGCGCGGTGCACACCCCATTGTCGTGGTAACGCCCGAAGCCGCAACTTCGCTCCTGAATGCTCGCCCCGGTCTGGGGGCACCTGGGTGGGTACCTGATTTACCTGATATGTCTGCATGCCGGGGTGTATGCGAGACGGCCTGGGTGCATGCAACGTGGCTGGCAGGTGACATCAAGGTAACCCATCCGGACGTCGGGCCTTGCCCATCGATCAGGTCGCCCTTATGGTGATGTGACTCACGTGCATGACCAACCAGAGTCGGGAGGTGTGCGGCGTGTCCGGGTCACCAGCCGGGACCGCCACCGCCGCGGAATTGTTC
>JBOHFY010000055.1:0-29392 GCA_050699895.1 Pseudonocardiaceae bacterium | reverse complement strand
CTCACACGCAGTGAGGCTACACGGAGTGATGCACCCACCCCACAGAAACCCTGCTCGCGCTTCAACCGATCATCAACCTCGGCCGTCTAGCCACGCGCGGCGGCGACGGCGCCCGCGTGTACCGGATCTTCGTGCATGCTGACAACGCGGTGCGAACCCAGGCGGCCACGGACATCGACGGCAAGGACGTCGACTTCCAGCAATTCGTGAACCAGACACAAGAGCGCCGGGAAATGACGGCACCAGGGCCGGGCCTAGCGCGAGGTGAGGGGATGGGTCCAGGCGCTGTCGGGTGTGCGGTGCCAGACGTAGTGCGCCGCGGGTGTGACGGTGAGCCCGAGATCGGTCGGTTCGGGTCGCCCGAGGTGGTTCCACGTGTGATGGGCCTGTTCCACGGTCTCCCAGGGGTTGTGGGTGCCGTCGTAGCGCACCAGATGCTGACCGTGACCGACCGTGAGCTCGGCCCAGGAGCCGTCGTCGGCGACCACGCTGGCGAGGTCGTGGTCACCGCTGCGGTAGTGATCGCCGCGGCCGGTGCCGATATGGAGCTGGAGGAAGAAGCGGAACGCTGGGTCGGCCAGAGCGGTCGGGCCGAGGTCGGTGGTGGTCTCGCGCACGCCGTGCAGCTGATCGGGGGTCAGCTCGGGCAACCGGCTCACGTGATCGGCGCTGTGACGGGCGGCCATGAACAGACCCGGGTAGCCCAGGAAATGCCCGGTGGCGGTGCGATCGGGATGGACCCGCAGCCGGACCAGCGCGCTCGCCCCACCGGGTTGCACGTCGCTGAGGATGGCGCCGCCGGGACACACCTGGTCCACCCACGCAATCGGGATGGTGGGGACACCGCAGGTAGCGATGATCCGGTTGTAGGGAGCGTGGTCGGGCCAGCCGGCGGCACCGTCGACGATGCCGAGCCGGGGGAGGTAGCCGAGGCCTGCCAGCCGGTCGCGGGCGGTGGCGATGAGGCCGGGGTGGATATCGACCGAGTGCACGCGCCGCGCGCCGAGGCGATGGGCCAGCAGGGCGGCGTTGTAACCGGTACCAGTGCCGATTTCGAGTACCCGCATGCCGTCGGTGAGATCCAGGTCTTCGAGCATGCGGGCCATCAAGCTGGGGCGGGTGGACGAGCTAGCCGGCACGGTGAAGGGACGCAACGCATAACCGGGACGGACCTGGGCGAGTTGCGTGACCAGGCTGTCGTCGGAGTACACCTGCGCCAGCCAGGTCTCCCGCTGGGCGGGGTCGCCACCATCGATGGCGTAAAGGTCGCCGCGCTGATCGCGGCGGTAGATCAGCGGGACGAACAGGTGCCGGGGCACCTGTTCGAACGCAGCTCGCCACCCGGGGGTGCGCAGCGCTCCCTCAGCGGTCAGCTCAGCGACCAGCTCGTGCGCTCGTGGCCGCCACTGATGATCGGGGACACCGGGTGCCGCCGCTGTGCTCATGGCGCAGATTGTCCCAGCAGCAGTTCAGCGAGCGCGTCGGCAATGGGAACGTCGATGGCCTCGGTCAGCCATCCCCACTCACCGTTGGGATTGCACTCCATCCACCACAGCGTCCCGGCCCGATCCATCACGAAATCGAACGCGCCGAAAGCCAGGCCCGCCGCCGCGAGGTAGCGGTAGATGCCGGCGGCGACGCCCGCCGGGAGTTCCACGTGCTGGTAGGTCAGGACGTCGTAGTTGCTGCGCCAATCAAGCTGGTCGGGATCTGCGGTGCGGATCGCGATGGGGAACAACCGGTCACCGACCGCAGTGACTCGCAGGTCGTACGCCTTGCCGGTCACGCACTCCTGAAACTGGTGCGGCGCCAAGCGGATCGCGGCGGGATCCAGCCAGTCGTCAATGTCAGCGGCCTCGATGCGGGTGGCGTAGATCGCGCGCAGACCGTCCGGTTCGCGCATGATCCCGGAGGACAGCGGCTTGTAGACCAACGGTCCGGCGATCTCATTGGCGAATTCCCGCAACTGATCAGGATCGTTGCTGATCAGCGTGCGGGGCAGGCGGAATTCGCACGCCGCGGCCAGCCGCAGCTGAACTGGTTTCGCCTCGGCATCGGCGATCCGAGCTGGGTGCGAGACCCAACGCGCCGGCAACGCGGCCAACAGCCCGCCTAGCCCGCGATGCGCCTCCGCCTCGGCGAAGCGTCGGTCGGCTGGGCTGAGATGCGCGGGCAACCGGAATCGGGTGGGACGGCGGTAGTAGACCGCGCCGACCGATTCGAGGTCGAGGGCAGCGCCGTCGGTCGCGACCAGCTCACCGCGCCACACTCCGTCGGCGCTGATCGAGCCGGTGACCGACATGCCGACAGGGAAGTCGCCCACGTCGATGCGTGCGGTCTTTCCACCCCGGACAGTCAGCGCGTCGGCGACGAGGTCCGCTGTGGTGTCGTCAGCGGCGGTGAGGATCAGCGTCGTCGCATCCGTCATGGCGCTACTCGTCCACCTCATCCTCGTAGGGCTCGTCGATGCTGTCGGTGTGCTCCTTTCCGTCGTCGATGTATTTCGTTTCCTTCTTGCGGACGCCGTGAGTGCGCCGCTTGCGGTGTTTGCCCTCGACGACCGCTGGTACCGCGAACCGGGTACCCCACGGACGTGGACCGGCCCCGTACGCTATCGACCCCGCCACTTGCTCAGGCGGCGCTGTTGGCGGCGTGCTCAGCGGAAGTCGCGACAGCACCAGCGGGCCGGCGCTGGCCAGGTGCTCAGGGAATCCGTGCCGAACCATGATAGTTGCCCCTCGTGTCGCGACCGTCACCCATCCGCCATCTTGGCGGGTGTTCCCCAGCGAAGCAACGAGTTCCGACACGGACATGACCGCGCACCGGCGGTACGCGCGGGGCGCTGCTGGATGGTCCGGCTGGTGACTAGGCGGGCCTTGCGGACCCGGCGCAGCTCGGTCGGGTGTTCGGTTCGAGCTGGGCCGGGTTGAGTTTGACGAGTTCGGCGCGGCACAGGTCGGTGGCCGGCAACGCGTGCACGATCGCGCGATCCCGGTACGGCCGGGTGTGCCGGTGCGTCGCGGACGGGACGAAAGCAACGACAGACTCAATTGAATTACGATTGCGCCCAATACAGCGACTCGCCTCTATCATGCTTAGTCTCCTGGGCGCCGGATTTGGCGGTTTGTGCGTCACCCTATTGGCGTACGACAATAAATTGTCGTCCTTTCAAATCATGATGATAATGTTTTTATGCGGGGGCGCGCTGTGGTGGTCTGTGCATTTTTTGATGCTCCTGATCAGCAGGTTGACCTTGACGCCGCGAGGCGTCGAGCTGAAACGTTGGCAGACCACCATGATCCGGTGGAAGGAGATCCAGTCGGTACAGACGGGTAGTACATATGATGTCAATACGGTCAAGTTCGTGCTCAGCGACCGGTCCGAGCTATCGTGGGTTCCCGGGCATTTCGTGGCGATCCCTAACCGTGAGTTCGACAAGAATTTGCAGACTATCCAGCAGTGGCATGTGCGATTCGGTGATCGCATGCCCGGCAAGTGAGGCTCTTGACCGCCGTCGGCGGACCCGGAGTTCGATCCGACGTGAGCATTGTCGAGTCCGATCCGGTGGCGGCCGGGCTGATGCGACTCACCGACGGCGGCTGCGGACGCACCTGCGCAAGCACCTGCACTAACTGTTAGTACGACACCCGCAGTGCGCGACCCTCCAGCACATGTCGCGACCACCGCACCCCACTCCATAACCAACCCCACAATGCGTGCGAGGCGCACAGCCGTGAACTCGACGAGACCGACCTTGACCATGCCCGAAAACGTCCGGGATGTCGAGTTCACGGACAGCGCCGAGGCGCGCCCCGAAGTGCACACCGCACGCTGGCTACGCCGCGACGACACATACCACTACCAGCGGCAACACCTCACACATCAACCGGATGCGCTGCAGGGAGGAGTGACGCATCTGCTGGCGACTGAGGGCTCCGTGGATGAGCAGTCCCAGTGCGGGGTCAGTGGGTGAGGCGGGTGAGGATACCGGCTCCTTCGGAGCGTAGGTGTTCCTCGGCGTGGTCAAGATCGCTGCCTTCGCCGATGACCCAGAGGTAGCGGCAGATCGCGAAGAGGAGCGCGATGTGGCCGCTGCGGGTGTTCAGCACCGGCATGGCGCGGACCTGCTGGGCTGTGGGTGGGTGGAGCAGGCTGTGGCAGTAGAGGGTTGCTGTGTCGTATCCGGCGGGTACTGGTCGCCAGCTCTCCCAGTCCAGAATGCACAACTGTGGGCCACGGAGGTTTCCCCAGTGCAGATCCGCATGCGCTGTGGCCCAGCGCACGCCGGCGAACGTGTTGTCGGTCAGGGTGACGCCGAAATGGTGGTGGACGCCGTTGATGGTGTAACGCACGGCGCCCAACTCGTTGTCCATGGTCACCGGGTGCGCGGCCAGCGCGGCCAGCGCGCGGTTGAGGTCGGCCCACCAGGATTGGGGTAGGTGCGGGTCGTCGCGCAGCACGCCACCCGGGGCGATGGTGGACCCCGGGGCCAGGGTCATCACTTCGCCCCGGAGTTGGCGACCCGCAAGGTAGGTGTCGATGTGGTGCCAGTCGGCCCAGCGCAGTACCTCGGGTTTGGGGACACCGCGAATCGAGTTGGCTTCCACGTTGCCGTCCCAGCGGCAGGCCGGTTGGTAGTCGGGATCTTCCACGACCACGCGCAACCACACGTCGTGGTCGCCGTCGCGGGCCGCGGCACCGGCTGAGCGCATGTCGTAGGTGTTGACCACCTCGCCGACCAGCGTGACGCCGAACCGGTGCGCTGCCGCGTCGAGTTGGCCCCGCAACCAGACCCGGCGTTGCTCAACGGCCTGCTCGATCTCGTCGGTGTCCATGGTCATTTCTTGGTGAACTCCCCGTCTTTGTCGTGGCTCCCTCCCTTGCGTCCCCAATCCTCACACGTCGGTGTGTCCCCGGTGTCGCCAGCACAGTCGGCCATCATGGGGGACCACACGGGATCAACCGTGACGGTGGTCACGAGTCGTTCCAGAACCGTCATCCCGTCTCCTTGCCTTTCCGTCACATCCGCCAGCGCCAATACCGGCGCCTGCACGGACGTTCGGCAATGTTCGGTTTCGGTGGCCGTAAATGTGCCATGCTCGAAATACCGGTCACCTGCGTGCGCGCCTTGACAGTAGGCGAAAAAATCGCACGTGGATTTACATTTTTCCAGGCCGAGCAGGAACTCGCGGACATAACGTAACTCGCCTGCACGGTGGAGAATGGCCGGCAACGTCTCCGTCAAGACGTTTCCGGCGACGAAATCGTGGTATGTCATGTCGGTGACGCCGAGCAGTTCCGGCGAGATCAGCGCGACATCACCGTTCCACGCGATCGTGGGAATCAGGTCGTGCGCAGCGTCAGCGGCGCGCACCGCCGGCTCCAGGCCGAGGAACCCGAGCAGCCGGTGGACTTCCCGTACGGTCACGTCTCGGTGCTGCTGGCACCACGCGAAGGTGTCGCGCCAGAAGCGGCGCGCGTCCTCGGCGGCGGGCGTGTCAGCGAGCGCGTTCGCGCCCTCTTTCGCCTCGATGGTGAATCCGACCCACCGGCAGCCCAAGCTCCCGCAGGAAGTCCAGAATCTCCCCGGCGTGGTGTGTGCCGTCTCGGCTGACCACGGCGAGCACGCTGAACGGGATACCGTGCCGTTTCACGGTCTCAATACCGGCCACGATCCGGTCGAACATCGGTCGGCCCGCACGGTCCACCCGGTAACGGTTGGCCAAACGTGGACCGTCGATGCTCACCCCTACCCCGATCTCGTACCGCTCGAACAGCGCACACCACGCGTCGGTGATCAGCGTGGCGCCGGTCTGTACCTTGTGCCGCACTCGGCCATCCCGGCGCAGCGGCTCGAACGCCTCCAACAGGGCCACCAGCCGCCCCGGCCCCACCGCCAGCGGTTCGCCGCCGTGCCACACCACCTCAATCGGCGGCCAGTCCGGCTCAATGCCCACGGCAACCGCAGCCGCGACGGCCAGCGTCATCTCCTGCTTAAGATGCCGCTGCGGAAGATAGCAATACGTACACGCCAACGGACACAAACTGGTCGGCTGCACAATGATTGTCCCCGGGTGACTGGTCAACCAATGCCCGACACCGAGCCGGGAAAGTCCGTCGTTCATGCTCCCCACCCCTCCCCCAACATTACCACCGCATTGACGGTAAACACCAGGGACCAGCCAAGGGCACCGCGTGACGGATGAACCTTGCCCTTACTGTCGACAAAAATCGACGATCGAGTCCGGTCCGGTCCGGTCGTCGACGAGCTGATGCGACTCACCGATGACAACTGTGACACTACCTGCGGAACCGCCTGCCCCGCTACTGGCTGCTAGCTCGTCCGCCTGGACTGGTACGGGGCGTTAGGTTTGTCGGGTGTTGCGGGTGAAGAAAGTGGTGAGCCGTTCGTCCAGCTCACGCAGGTGCGGGGAGCCGGCGCGGAGAGGCTGGATGTGCCGGTGCAGGGTACCCAGCCGCTGAGTGATGATGGTTGAGTTGACGTCGGTGGCGGTGCGCAGCGCGTCTCGGCCGTATGCGGCGGCCTGTTCCAGATCCCGGCTGCGCAGATGCGTGAGGGCGAGATCTGATTGGTCGATACACCGGCCACGAACCTTGTCAGGAGCGCAGGCTTGCAGGGCTGTGTTGCCCAGGGTAGTGGCCTGCTGGGTGTCGCCGATCCCGCGCAGACACACGGCAAGGTCTGAGGTGAGATCACATTCGGAGTAGAAAAGGCCCTGCCACGGGGGTTCGTCGCCGGGACGTACCGATTCGTAGCGTTGCTCGGCGGCCAGCGCAGCTCGGCGTGCCGCGTGGGCCTCGCCCAACAGGGCCAGGCCGCGTGCCTCGAGTGCGTGCAGCTCGGCGGCCAGCGTTGGGGTGGCCGCGCCCTGGGTGATGCTCAGCCCGGCCCGGGCCAGCGCGACCGCTTGACGTCCGTATCGCAGGGTGTTCTGCTCCGCAGGGGTGTTCTCGCCGATCCGGATGGTCATCCGGCTCATCGTGGCCAGCACGAAAGCTGCATACAGCCGGTCTCCCGCGCGCATGGCCAGATCAAGTGCCTGGATGTAGTAGCGCTGAGCCAGCGCGTCACGGCCGGTGTCGGCCGCCATGAAACCGGCCAGCCGGGTGGCCTGGGCGACCCCGGAGAGCAGCGCCTTACCGGTCTTGTCCGAGTAGCTGCCGTACAGCAGCTGGTTGGCCTCTCGGTGCAGCAGAACTACCACCTGCTCGCGCACCTGCCCCGACCCGAACTGCCCTCCCAGCTTGCGCAGGTGGGCGACCTGTTCGGTGAGCACCTCTACGTCGGCCATGCCCACCCGCTGGCCCCCGGAGCGGGCGGTGCCCTGCGCTGGGGGAACGATGAGCGCGACCATCGCAGGTTCGGCGAACGCCGCCACGCTGAACACCGAGCCCAGCAGCAGCTTGCGACGGCGCATGTCCTGTCCCGAGAGCTCGACGACCGTGCGGACTGTGCCCTCCAGTGTGCCGCAGCAGGTCAACCCGTCATACGGATCCTCCCCGGTGGGCTCGCGGTCGAGGAACCCGCAGTCGGTGACGGTCACTTCCTGGTGCAGCCGCCGGGCCAGCACCGCGGCGATCAGGCGCGGCACCGGCCAGCGCGGCTGGGGACCCGTCCAGCATCCGCCGCACCGAGGTGGCACTGGTGCCGGCATGCTTGCCCTCCCGGGCGGCGGCGCTGACCACCGCGCGGGCCAGCCCGGCATTGCTCATCTCCGCCTCCTCCAGCAACGCCCGCAACGCACTATTGCCGCCCGCCGCCGCACCCTCGCCACTCATGGTTATTGCCACCCCGTATCCGTTCGATCGCTGAGTGCGGCCCATCGTGGACTGTCGCCGGGCGGAGGGGGAAGTCGTCACCGCCGAGTGAGACCCCAGTGAGACCCCCGTCTGACACATCGACCCGGTGCCGAGCCGCATCCACTGCCACCGCCAGCGCGCTGCGCGTTCACTACTCGTGTCAGATCGCCATGAGAAGTTGCCCAGGAGATACGGTCATGAGGAACCCTCGATCTTCCGGACAGCGAACCCCGGCCCCGGGGACAAAACGAGCGCGGCGCGTCGGTAAAGTCCATGCTCCCCGGGTAAAGTCCCGCGCTTGATGGCCCGTGCGGTCGGCATCAGAATCTGGCTGGCGCTTGGACCAGGCGCACGAGGTGGGGCCGCAGGCTGGTCAAGCAGTACTCGCGGTCGAAACGCACGTATAGCAGATCAGCGCCCTGACCGACGACCTGACCGTACTGGTGCAGCCGAGACGGCAGGGCGCCGTAGGCCTTGTCCACCGCGACCTGTTCGACCCGGCTCCGCAAAGGAATAAAGGTGCCGTCGGCATCACGCGGAGGGTTGGCGGCCAGCGGCGCCGCGACTTTGGCGATCATGTAGTTACCATCGTGCCTGAGCGACGCGGGTGGAACCCTCTGGGTGTCACCTAGCGGTGAGGCGACACTGAATGGGAGACAGCAAGCATGGACGGTGGCGAGCGCGCGGGCTTCGCCGAGCAGTTGGCTGCGCTGCGTGATCAGGCGGGTCTGTCGCTGGCCGATGTCGCCACTGCGGCGCACGTCGCTCGCGGATACGTCCACCACATCGAGCACGGCCGCCGCTGGCCCAGCCAACCCGTGGCCACAGCGTTGGATAACGCTCTCGACGCGGGGGGAGCCCTGCTAGCCGCATGGGAGGTGGCCGACGCCCTCCCCAGAGCCGCAGCGGTGCCCGCCAACCCGGAGAGCAAAGAACGGCTGGTGCTCGCCGCCCGTCACCCTCGGCGGGTCGACGCCGCCACGGTCCGCGCGCTCGCCGGCGTGCTCACCGCCACCCGCCACCTGGAGGACCAGATCGGGTCAGCCGCCGTGCTGCCCGGTATCCGCGGCCACCGCGCGCTAGCCCTGCGCCTGCTGACCGATGCCCGCCCACCGATCCGTGATCGAGTCGGAGCACTGGCCGGGGAGCTGCACCAGTACCTCGGGTGGCTGCTCGCCGAGACCGGGCACACCGAGCAAGCTCGGGCTGAACTCGACGCGGCCCTCGCGCTCGGGGTGGAGATCGACGACCCGGACCTGACGTCACTGGCACTGTCCTTCAAGGGCCACCTGGCATGGATGCTGGACGACCCGCACGGGGTCATCACGTGCTCCCGCGCCGCCCGCCGTGACCAGCGAGTGTTCATCGCCCAACACGCCTACAACACCTACCAGGAGGCCCGCGGCTGGGCGATGGCCGGCGAGCCCACGCAGGTCGACCGAACCCTCATCCACGCCGACGAGCTCGCCGAACGCGCCGTCGCCCGGCGGGGCGACGCACCACCCCACATGTACTGGTACGGCCCCGGGTTCTTCACCCTGCAACGGGGCCTCACCTGGCACACGCTGCGAGACGCCCACGTCGCTGAGCGGGCAGCCGCCGAGCTGACCAACGGACTGGACCAACTGCCTGACGCCGAACGTCACTCCGAGTGGGCCGCGATCTTCACCGTGGCCGCCGCCGAGGCGCTCACCACCGCCGGGGACGCCGAGCGCGCCATCGACCGCGCACGCCAAGCGCTGGCGGTATGCCGCACGACCCGCTCCACCCGGCTCGCCCACGCACTGCAACGCGCTCACACTCAGATGCGGGACACCTGGCCCACCCATGCGGCCGTGCGCGGACTGGGAGATGAGGTGCGCTCGCTGAGTAGCACCCACTGAACCCTGGCGGGGCTCCCCGGTCAAGTGCGGGCCCTAGCCCCGAGGCGCAACGTAAGCTGTCCGACATCGGCTACGCCGTCCGCCTCGCGGACCGGTTAGGCGCGGTGGCAATCCCCCGAAACAATCACCGCCGACCAAACCACCGCACTACCCGACGCCGCCCTGCACACCTCACCACTCGCCTGGCGAGGCCGCTCAGCAGCTAACCAGACAGCAACATCTGCTGGCATAGCGCGATGGCACGGACGATCACATTGCGGCTGTCCGATACGGCGTACGAGACGGTCAAGCGCTATGCCAGCGCTGACCAGCAGTCGATGAACTCGTGGATCGAAGGCCTCCTCGACATTGAGGACATGCGGCGGCGCTGCGCGGCTCACGACCGGTGGATGGCGGCCCACCCGGATGCCGTCGCGTTTACTGAAGCCTGGGCCGATCGCAACCTCGACGAGCTGGCGCAACGTTGAGTGACTCCCCACGCCGGGGCGACATCTGGACCACCGACGCCGGTATCAGCGTGCTGGTCATCTCCTCCACGGTCTACAACGAGATTCCGAGCGAGCCGACCGTCATCGTCGTGCCAGTGTTCGACACAGAGCCCGAGACCGGATTCGGAGTGGATCTGGACGATAACTGGGCGGCGCCGGGTCTGGTCACCAGCCTGCGCAAAGCCCGGTTGAGCGAGCGCCGACGTCGGATCGACGTCCAGGCCCTCACCGACGTCAACAACATGCTCGTCAAAATCCTCGCGACGCCGGACCGCTAACTCCAGGCGACACAACGCGGATCCACATCGATCACGAGGTGTGCCCTCAGCAGGTCTTTGCGGCGGCCGGCCGCCGATCCAGCGGGCTAGGTCCGACGAAGTCGGTGTGATCAAAGTCGCATGTGGTGCTCGTGTGCCGGGTCTGTTCAGCGTGGCGGGTGCGGAGGTCCACGACACCTAGCGTAGGGTCGCGCGCACCCAAAGATTGGGGTGGCGGCCACGATGCGAACCTGGGGCGTGGCTGGTGCACTGTTTACCATGAACACGGATGGGAGCCTGCGCATCCCGACCCGAGCTGCCCCATCCCGCAGCTCACGGCTCTCATAGGCACCTTTACCCCACAGGAGGCCCCACCATGGCCACTTCCCTCAACCTCACCATTCCGCTAAAGCAAGATCCACAGACGCAGGAGAGCCTCAAGCAGCTGATAGATTCCTTCACTCAGAAGGCTCAGCCGACGATCGATACTGCGCTCTCGCAGTCACAGATCGTCCACTTCGCGCGCATCGTGGTGATCGACAACAAGTACCTGCAGATCCTCACCGAGTTCGACGGCGATCTCATAACGTACGCCGAGTTCTTCCGCAAGAAGCTTGGCCCGATCTTCCAGGAGATCTTCTCCCTGGCCGAGGACGCCCCCCCGTGGGAGGATCTCAATAACCCCGATTCTTTTTACAAGTACGCCCATACCCACAACACCACCCCGCTGGGTGGCTACCTCTTCTCGGCCGTGGGCAACAAGACAGTCCGGGAGATCAGGGCGGCTTTCGGTCAGAACGGCTCCGCTCCGGAACGGCCGACGCCCGCTCAGGCGTGACAGAAGTTTAAGCGATTCTGATCGGACGGCCGAGCGCTCGGAGAACCGGCATGAAGATCGATTTTGGAAATGTCCAGGGCATGGTCGTCTCCCTGTACCGGCGACCTATCGCGCGGCACCTGCTCTTCCGCTTCGGCGAGGGAGCGGCCGCCCGCGCGTTCATGACTCACCTCCTCGCCCGGGTCACCATGGCCGACCACGCTCTGGATTCGGCGCCAGACCCGCTGGTGAATGTCGGACTCACCTTCAGGGGCCTCCAAGCCCTCGGCGTGGCGGAGACTCTCCTCACGGAGCTTGATGCGATCTACCAGGAGGGCCCCGATCCGGGGCCGCTGGGCGACGCGCTGGGCAGCCGCAGCGACCCCGCGCGGTGGTGGGAGGGCCAGTTCGCAACCGAGGACGTGCACTGCATCGTCCATATCTCCGTACGCTCCGACGGTGCCCTGGAACCGGCCTCGGCGGAGATTCGCGACCTGGCGCGGGACGCGGGGATAACGGAGCTCGTCCCCAGGGAGGACGGCACGAGGCTGGACGCTCGCTCGCTGGGCGGGGGCAAGCTCCATTTCGGTTATACGGATGGCATCTCTCAACCGGATATCTACTGGGACGATGCCTCCGCCGCGCCAGGGCAGGTCGACTTCCGTAACTTCCTGCTCGGCTACTCCAGCGAGACATGTAGTTCCGCGCCGCGGACGGGACCCGCAGCCGATCTCGTGCGCGACAGCGCCTATGGGGCGTTTCGGTGGATCTACCAGGATGTGGCGGCGTTCACTCAATTCCTGCGCACCCAAGGTCCCCGGCTCTTTCCGCACCTGGCGCAGGCAGACGCCGAGGAGCTGCTGGCCGCCAAGCTGATGGGCCGCTGGCGCGACGGGACCCCACTCGCCCTCTCGCCCGACGCTCCCGACCCGACAATGGCCGCCAGCAATGACTTCGGCTACCGAGGCCAGGACCCCAGCGGCTATCGCTGCCCCTTCTCGGCTCACATCCGGGTGGTCAATCCGCGTGACCAGGAGCTCGACCCCATCGTGGAGGGTGTCCCCCGCGTCATCCGGCGCGGGATGCCCTACGGTCCGCCCCTGCGCTCGGCGCGGGACGACGGAGTGGACCGGGGGATCATCGGGCTCTTCCTGTGCAGCGATCCGCACCGCCAGATTTATACGTTGACCGGCTGGATAAAGCAGAACAACTTCAGCCCGGTCTACGACGCCAACCGTCGAGTGCAGGACGCACTGGTCGGCAACCGCGCGGTACCGGGCACTGAGGCAAAGTTCATCCTCCCCAGCGAAACCGGGGCAACTACCGTGAGCGGCCTACCCGACTTCGTGCACACCAAGGGCACGGTGTTTCTGCTCTATCCGAGCAAGGCGACATTGCGGAAGTTGGCGGTCGAACCCTGAAAGGGTTGAGGATTCCCGCGAGGCTAACGATCAGAGGGCCGGGGCCGCTAGGTGCCCGTGAGCGCGTCGGGGAGCTCCCCTCGACCGTTGATGCCGAGCTTGCGATAGACGGCGGAGAGATGAGTCTCCACCGTGCTCAGAGTCACTACCAGCAGGCGAGCGATCTCGGCGTTCTTGTGGCCCTGGGCGGCACATTTCGCGACCCGCAGCTCGGCTTCGGTGAGGGATTCGAGGCCCGAGAGCGCCGCCCGGCGAGGCCGCAGGCCGCACAGGTGAAGCTCGGCGCGCGCTCGCTCGGCGAGGCGCTCGGCACCCGCCGCGGCAGCCACATCGAGCGCTTGGCGCAGTGGGGCGCTGGCCCGGGTTCGCTGCCCCGCCCGACGCAGCGCCGAGCCTTCATCCAAGAGCGCTCGGGTGTATTCAAGCCGACCCGGGCTCGGGCTCAGCACCTCCACGGACTGCGCCAGGTGGCGCAGTCCCCTTTCCCCGCCTTCGATCAGCCCCAGGGTGCGCAAAGCATGGCCCACCGCGCTCGCCACCCCAAAGCGCCGGGCCTCAGCGAGCTGGCGCGCCGCCAGGAGGCGCGCGCGCTGAACGTCGCCGCAGGCGAAGGTCCCCAGGGCCATCAGGCCGCCGCCACTCAGCAGCGCCGGCGAGCGGCGGCGCCGCGCCATGCGCTTGAGCGCCTCGGCATCGTGGCGGGCGCGGGACGCCTCACCCGCCGCCAGCCACAGCGCGATACGGGCCTGCGCCAGAAACTGATTCGTCAGATGGCCGCGGGGCAGCTCTGGGGCGTCCAGGCCGTGGGTCCTCAGCAACTGCCGGGCTTCTTCCTCCTGGCCTCGCTCGACCAAGACCAGCACGAGCTGGCTGACCGGCAAGTCCACATAGTCCCAATGGCCCGCCTTCTCGATCAGAGCGCACGCCTGGCGCAGATGAGCCTCGGCGTCGACAAGATCTCCCCGCAGGTACTCGACCCGCCCCAATACCGCCAGGGCGCCGATCTCTCCCGGCACCGAGCCCAGCGCATGGGCGCGCTGGCGGGCCTGCGCCACATGCTGGTGGGCCGCCTCCAAGCGATCGAGGGCGATCTCGGCGAATGCCACCACGATAAGCACCATCGACTGGTACTGCCACGGCGGCGGGTCCTCCCACACGCTGCCGTGGGCCTGCGCCCTATCCAGCAGCGCCGCCACCTCGCGGCCGGCGGTTCCCGGCGTCGCCAGGCAGTCATAGGCCAGCACACCCAGCAGGCGACGCCCGGCGGGGGTACGGGGATCGGCGCGCTCCGCAAGCTCGGCCAGCCAGTTCCCCTCACGCTCCCGCCAGCGTCCCCCCAGCACAGCGAAGGACGCCGCGTCGATCTCGATCTCGAGAGCGCGCGCGGGGTCTAAAGGGCGCAGCTCCCTAGCCGCCCCGAGCAGCAGCTCAAGCGCCTCCTGCGGCCGCCCGCCCCAGGCCATCAGTGCGGCGCCGAGCTCGCCGGCCGCCCGCGCGCGCTGGGCGGGGGAGGTCGCATCCGCGAAGGCGGCGCGCAGGTGGGCCCGGGCCTCGGGGCGGTTGGCCAGGCGCTCGGCGTGGCCCAGCTCGAGGTGTACCGCAGCTCGCTGGTTGGGCGGCGGCGGCTCGCTGAGGGCACGCTCCAGCAGTGAGGCCGCCGTCTCGACGGCGCCGTGCGTGAGTGCCCGGCCAGCGGCGGCGCGCAGGAGCGCCACCACCCGGGCGTCGCCCTGGGGCGAGGTGACGAGCAGGTGGACGGCGCCACGCTCAAGCTGGCCGTCTGCCGCCAGGAGCTCGGCCGCGCGGCGGTGCAGGGCACCCCGATGAGCAGCGGAGAGCTCCCGGTACACGGCGGCACGCAGGATGGGATGGGCAAAACGCAGCGGCGTTCCCGGGGCAAAGATCCGAGCGGCGGCGAGCTGATCGGCTGCCGAGGAGGCCTCCTCGACCTCGAGCCCCGCGAGCGCCGCCGCGTGGCGCAACTCGGCATCGGTCTCGAGCACCGCGACCGCGCGCACCAGCTCACGGGACGCCGCCGGCATCCGGAAAAGACGCACAAGCACGCTGTCGCGCAGGCGCTCGGGCCCCAGTCGCCGGGCCAAGTCGAGCAGGTCCTGGCGCGAGGACAGCCGCTTGTCCGCCAGGGTGTGGCAAAGCTCGCGCAAGAAGAACGGATTGCCAGCGGTCTGGTGATAGCACACCGCGCAGAGCTCGGGCTCAGGCTGGGGCAGGATACCCGCCGCGAGCCGCTCGCAGGCTCCCTGGCTCAAGGGGCCGAGCTCGAGCTTGGCCACCGCGGGCTCGGCCACCAGGCGACGCAGCAGATCCTCGGGAGCGTCGAGCTCTCCGGGCCTTCGGGCCAGGAGCACGCACACAGGCGCGCGCTCGATCCGCCGCGCCAGGTAGAGCACCCAACGCAGCGAGGCGAGATCGGCCCAATGCACGTCGTCGATCACCAGGAGCAGGGGGGCACATCGGGCGAGGTTGAGAGCGAGGCGGTACAGGCCGTGCTGCACGGCGCCCGGGTCGGCCTCGGGCGCGCCCGCACCGAGCCCGAAGAGCGGGGCTGCCCGACTGGCGGGGCCCTCGAGCACCGCCAGTCGCTCGTCGGCGGCTGCCGCCAGAAGCGCATCCTCAAAGAGCTGGCGCACGATCCCGAACCCGAACTCCCGCTCGTGCTCGCCGCCGCGGGCCAGCAGCACGCGCAGTCCGGTGCGGCGGCCGCACGCCGACGCCGCATCGAGGAGGGTGGTCTTCCCGATGCCCGCCTCGCCCTCCAGGACGACGACCCGCCCCGCGCCGTCCCGCGTGGCCGCAAGCGCCTCCTCAAGGAGCGCGACCTCGCGGTCACGCTCCAGAAACGCTTCAGCGTTTGAGGGCTCCGAGGTTCTCATCCACCCGCCTCGCGGTGCTACTCGTGCGGTTCGTTACGGACCTGCCGACGCAATATTGCCTCATTTCCGCAGCCTGCGTGTTGCCACAAAGCCCGTAGCGGACAAAAGGCTCTTCTCACATTTTTCTCCCTCGTCAGCCGAGACGGCAAGCCGTCCTGGCACCGTGCCTGGGGGTGGTGCGGAGAAATGACCAGGGTGCCAGCGAGGATGCGAAACGGGTGGCGGAGCGGCCAAGATCCGGCATATGGTGCAGGCGGGATCCAGCATCCCGCGCCTGCGGGCCCGCTACCCCAAGGAGCGCAAGACGGCGATGACGATCCACGAAGCAGACGGAGTCTTTCAGGGAGGGGGCGTCAAAGGACTCGCCCTCGCGGGCGCCCTCCTCGAGTTCGCCGACAAAACACACCATCCGGACACGTACGTCGATAAGTGGGTGAACGTCGCGGGCACGAGCGCCGGAGCCATCATCGCCGCCTACCTGGCGTGCGGCCACGATGCGGCGCAGACCCACGCGCTGGTCCAGAACGCTCCCTACCCGAGTTTCGCGGACTGGGGCCCGGGAGGCGAGATCATCGGCGGAGGCCTCAACCTGCTGCGCCACCATGGGCTCGCCCACGGCGCGGTCTTTCGCGACTGGTTCGATGCGGCGATCAACCGCCAGACCTTCGGCGACATCAGGCTAGCGGGCAAAACGCTCGAAATCATCGCTACCGACATCACCCGCCGCACGATGCTCGTGCTCCCGGATGCGCTCTCGGACTACCGGCGGGCGGGCACCCAGGAGCCCATTAAGCCGGACGAGTTCCCGGTCGCTGATGCGGTGCGCATGAGCATATCGATCCCGTACTTCTTTCAGCCGATCGAGCTCGTGCACCACGAGAGCGGCCAGCCCTCGACGATCGTGGACGGCGGTGTGCTCTCGAACTTCCCGGTGTGGCTATTCGACGTCGAGGACCGTGATGCGGTGCGCCCCACGTTCGGGTTTCGCCTCATCGACGGCAAGGAGCCGGGAGAGTGGCTTGCCCGGGTCATCGACGGGCTGGGCTGGGCCGCCAGGATGGGGGCCGGCATTTTCCACACGGCGACCGACGCGTGGGATGAGCACTTCCTCTCGCGGGCGACGCTGGTGCGCACCTGCACCGTCTCGGCCGGAGCGATCGGCACCACCGACTTCGATCTGACCAAGGACCAACAGCAATGGCTCCTTGACTCAGGCCGGCGCGCGGCAAGGGAGTTCCTCGCCCAGTGGAACCCCGAGGAGTACGTCAACCGCAACGGCCGACGGCTCGCGCCCGGGGGCCGGCGACCGCCCACGGCAGCCCCAGGTACAGCGGCATGAGTTTGCCGCCGTCGGTCACACTGCTGGGTAGCGGGCGAGGGGTGCCCCGCCCGGCGTGGGGACCTGGGGACCTGAGGGACCAGGAGCGCCGTGGCGCGACGAGCGCGGCCGGGGTGGAGTTGCGGGTGTTGGGTCCGGTGGAGGCGGTGGTTGGTGGTCGGCTGGTCGATCTGGGGCCACTCAAGCAACGTGCCCTGCTGGCGCTGTTGGTGAGTCGGGTAGATCAGCCGGTGGCCGTGGATGCCCTGCTGGAGGAATTGTGGTCCGGGGATCCGCCGCCGGCGGCGATAACGTCACTACGGGCCTATGTATGCAATCTGCGGCGGATATTGGAACCGGAGCGTTCGCCGCGAGCGCCGGTCACGGTGTTGCGCACCCGCGCCCCGGGTTATCTGCTGGACAGTCACGAGGTGGACGTCGACGTCCACCGGTTCAGCGGGCACGCCACCGCGGGGTGGGAGGCGTGGGGCCGGGGTGACCCGCGGCGGGCGTTGAGCGAGTTCGAGTGGGGGCTGGCATTGTGGCGCGGGCCGGCCTACGCGGACGTGGCCGACGCCAGGTGGGTGGTGCCGGAGGTGGCGCGGCTGGAGGAGCTGCGGCTATCAGTGGTTGAGGGGCGGTGCGCCGCGCTGCTGGGGCTGGGAGCCCACGATGTGGCGGTGGCCGAGTTAGAGGCCTACGTACGGGGTTATCCGCTGCGTGAACATGGGTGTGAGCTGCTGGCCCTGGCGTTGTACCGGGCCGGGCGCCAAGCCGACGCGCTGGGAATGCTGCGGGACATCCGAAGAAGGCTGGCCGAGGATCTGGGCATCGACCCCGGCACCGCCTTGCAGCGCCTGGAGCGCGACATCTTGAACCAGGCCCCGACGCTGGACTGGCACTCCCCCACACCGACGCACACCACCGCCGCCGCGGTGACGGTCGCGCCCCGGGCCTCGACGACTGGTCCCCCGCAGCCGGCGGCGCAGGAGAAGGGGGAGGTCTTTGTCGGGCGGGAGGCACCGCTGCGGCGACTGCGTGACGCACTGGCCGTGGCGGCGGGCGGTCGCGGACGGGTCGTACTGGTGGTCGGGGAGCCGGGGATCGGCAAGACCAGCCTCCTGCGGCGGTTCGCCGAGCTGGCGGGTGTGCCGGTGGCCTGGGGTGCCTGCCCGGAGCACGTCGCCGCGCCTCCACTGTGGCCCTGGGAGACAGTGCTGCGCGCGGTGCGCACCCGCTGCCCGGAACGACCGGTGCCGGGACCGGTGGCTGAGCTGCTGGACGGGGACGCCCAGCAGCTGTCAGGGGGCTTGGGGGCAGCCGGTGCCGCGCTGCGGCGGTTCGAGGCGATCAGGCAGTACCTGACCAGCGGACCGGACCCGCTGGTGGTGGTGCTTGATGATCTGCACTGGGCGGATCTGGCTTCGCTGCGGCTGCTGGCCCACCTTGCTGAGCCGGTGGTGGCGAGTCGGCTGCTGCTGGTGGCCTCCTACCGGTGCCATGAGTCCGCCGCGTTGGCAGAGACGCTGGCCGCGCTGGCCCGCGCCGAAGCCTTGCGGATCAAGCTGACCGGCCTGGACACCGAGGACACTCAGGCTCTGGTGAGCACGGTGGCCGGCCGGGAGGTCAGCAAGCACATCGCGGAAGGGCTTCGGGCCCGCACCGAGGGCAACCCATTTTTCCTCCGTGAACTAGTCGGGCTGCTGACCAGTGAGAAGCGCCTGGACCAGCTACCCACGGCGCCGGTGCCGGTGCCGGTGCGCGAGGTGGTGCTACGCCGCATCGCCCGACTACCCCAGACTGCGGTCGAGGTGTTGTCGGTAGCCGCCATCGCCGGCCGACATTTCGACATCGACGTTGTCTCCCAGGCCGCCTCAGCCCAGATTGAGACAGCGCTAGAGGCCATCGACACCGCGGCGGCGGCAGGCCTGGTCGCTGAGGATGAGCAGCGGTTGGGCTGGTTTCACTTCACCCACGCCCTGGTCGCCGAGGCACTGTATGAGGCCACCGGGCGGCTACGACGGATCCGGTGGCACCGCCGGATCGGGATGGCGGCCGCCCAGGTGTGGGCCGGGCACGACACGAGGACCGCCGAGATTGCCCGGCACTGGCTGCTCGCCGCCGAACTCGACTCCGCCACCGCCGCCCAAGCCGCGACCCACGCCGCGGCCGCAGCCCGCGTCGCCGACGTCCAGCTGGCCCCCGAAAACGCCGCCGCACTGTGGCGGCAGGCACTGACCGCCGCCGACCTCGCCGGCGACGCTGTCGACCGCTACCCCCTGCTGATGGGGCTGGCAACCTCGCTGTATCGCGCCGGGAACCCCCGCGACGGGCTCCCGATCTTCGTACAGGCCATGCACCAGGCCCTCGCCGAAGGCGATCCGCAGGACATCTTCCGGCTCGTTACCGCGGCAGTCGCGGCCATCTGCGAATCGAACTGGTACCCGGTTGAGGGCGGCGTCGAGGACCACCGACTGGTCGATGTCCTCCACCGCGCGCTACCGCGACTGACAGACCCGGTGCACCGAGCGTTGCTGCTGGCCTACCTCGCTGTCGCCCGCTACTACGACGACAACCCCCAGCTCCGGGCCGCCCTGTCCGACCAGGCCTTGAGCCTGGCCCGCCCGGCGGCAGACACGGTCGCGCTGGCCCGCGTGCTGCACCTACGGGCAATGGCGCTCTATGGCCCCGACTACCCCGAGCAGTGCCTGGCGGCGACCACCGAGCTAGTCACGCTGCCCGGTCTACCCCCACCGCTGGTGGCCGGAGCCCGACAGCTCCGCGCCCATGTGCTGATCACGCTGGGCCGCATTCCGGAGGCCGTCACCGATCTCGACCTGTGCGTCCCCTTCGTCGAGCAGTCGGGTTCCCCGACTGCTCGGGTGCAGCTGGGATGGGCCCGGGCCGGCCTGCTCCTGCTTGCGGGACGCTGGCCCGAGGCAGACGCGATCAGCCACGCCACCTACCACCTGCACGCCGGGATGAGCTGGGGCATGGGAGGGGGCGTCGCGCAGGTCCTCCACATGGGCCAGCGCTGGGAGGCGGCGTATCTGGCCGGTACCGGCGCCGACCTGGTCGACGAGCTGCGCGCAGCGGTCGAGCAGGTCCCCAGTTCGCTGGTGCTGCGCAGTATTCTGGCGATGGCGCTGGTGGAAGCCGGACGCCCGACGGACGCCCGGGCCGTCCTGTGCTCCCTGCCACCCGCGCCCAAGAACTACCGGTGGCTCTATACCCAGTGTTGGAGCCTGCTCGCCGCGGCGCGACTCGGCGACGCCGAGCAGACGACCCGGCTGCGCGACCAATTGCTGCCCTACCGCCGGCTGCCCTGCGCGGTGACCGCACCCTTGGTCAGCGGCTCGGTGGCGTACTTCACCGGTGAAGCCGCGCTGGCCCTCGGCGACCCCGACACCGCACTGACCGACCTCACCATCGCCGTCGAGGTCAACGAGACGATGGGCGCGCTGCCCTGGCTGGCTCGCGCCCGCGACGCCATCACCCGAGCCCACCGGCGCACCGGCTCAGGACGATGAATCAGCAGGCCTTACGCACCCGGTCCCACCTCGTGTTGTTGAGCTTGTCCCGGAGCTGTCGCAAGGTCCGTGCTCGGGTGGGCCCGACCCCGCCGAGCGGAATTCCGGTGATGCGGGCGACATCAGCGTAGGAGCGGGGATCGTCGGTGAACAGCATCCGGATCAGGGTTGCGCGGCACGGCGGCAACTCGTCGATGAGCGTGCGCAGCATCCGGGTGGTGTGAACGTCGATGACGCGCTGCTCGGGACCCGCGCCGGGGTCGGCGACCCGGTCTGGCTCGACGTCAATGACCTGTGGTCCGCGCCTGGCCTGGCGCAGGATGTGCAGGCATTCGTTGCGGGCGGTGGTCACCAGCCAGCCGCCCAGCCGTTCGGGGAACCGCACTTGGTGGGCGTGCTCGGCCAGCCGCAGCCAGGTCAGCTGCATCGCGTCGAGGGAGTCGGCCTCCTGCAGCCGAAACGACCGCACCGTCGCTGACACGAGCGTGCCATACCGGCGGATGATGTCATCCCAGGCCGCCGGATCTCCGCCGCTGATCCGCAGCAATAGATCGGCCGCGCTGTCCGTGGTGTCGGCGGGAATGTTACTGATGGTGGCGATGGTCATGGCAATCGTGACCCCAAGGTGGAAGTCGACATCATGGCGGGCGGTCCTTTTAGACGCCCCGAGTACGCCCATCGTCGGTCAGCACGTTTGGCTGGCAATTGGTTATGGGTTGGAGCCGGGTGCGGAGCTCCATTCCACGAGACTTATTCAGAAGTCCAACCCGGGCCAGAATGCGGTGGCGCCGGGTCTGGTCACCACCTGCGCAAAGCCCGGTTGAGCGAGCGCCGACGCCGGCGCGACGTCCAGCCCCTCACCGACCTCAACAACATGCTCTTCACGATCCTCGCGACGCCGGACCGCTAGCCTCCAGGCGACGCGGCGCGGATCCACGCCGTAGGAGGATCCTCCCCACTTGGTGCTCCAGGTAGCGACGGCGCCGAGCAGCTCCGCGAGATCATCACCGGCCCGGCCGAGAACGGCGTCCTGGAAACCTTCGGCCGGGCAAGGCCGCTCACCTTCGACACCGCGAGCGTGGAGATCACCCACGAGGCATTGTTGCGGGCCTGGCCAAGGCTGGCCGACTGGATCAGCGCAACGGTAGGACAGCTAAATTCGATCCCGATGCAACCCGCACAGCGGCAACGAACAGCCCAAACGGTTCATATCGCCACGGCGCCGACAGCCCTCGATCACATCGGCGCCGCTGAGTGAACAAACGGTCCAGAGCCTCATCGTCGAACTAATGCCGCTACCCGGCCTGCGGTGTTACCGACCGGTTGGTATGTCGACAACGGGCGACCGGCCGATCCACGTCTCGTGCAAGTGCCGCCACCGATACCCCAGCCGCGCGGCCGGATCGGCGATCAGTACGACCGTGCTGAACCGACCGGTCGACCCTTGCCACTCCTGGTACGTCATCACCGTCACGCCGCCGGTGGCCACTGACGATTCAGGCCTATCACGGGGCGGGGTAACCACCGGGCGGACGTCGCGGATGTCGATGGTCAGATCGGGGACCGAACCGTACGCTGACTCGAACCCCGGTAACAGGTCCGCCAACCCGGTCAGCACACCGTCCGGGCCGATCATGGTAAACCCGTCGACGAGCGAGTCAGCGAACCCGGCGAACTCCTCCGGGGTGCGGGCCCACCGGCCACTGAGCCAACCGGCAATGACCCGGTGCTGTTCGACGATCTCAGCCTCTGCCTCGGCGATGCCGGGGTGAGCATCGCCTTGACGGGTGGGATCATGCTTGCCCATTGTTACCTCCTTGAGTGGGGATGACTGACAGCCCTCAAGCAGCGAGGGTAGGGATGTGCGACAGGAGTCCAGACGGCACTGTCGCGCTGGCGACTGTGCCGTCTGGCCCGAGAATCAATCTTAGCGAGGTACGACCGTGGCACCGGTGCGCCGGTTTTCCCGACAGTCTTCCCGTGTCACGGCCACACCCAGGGTGAAATAACCGGCGCTGAACCAGGCCGGTGCCCGGGACTGTTGAGTCCGGCTAGCTGGCTAGCCTGGCGTGCTCCTGATTCCAACCTCGGTGCTGGAAACACCCGAGAATCATTTCCTTTTCTTCCTCGGAAATTGCCGGGCATCGCACCAGCTTGACGAGCGAGTTCTCAGCGAACTGCCGCATCTGCTCCGCGTTGGCGTTGACCACCTTCTGCAGTTTAATATTCAACTTTTCTCTCCCTCTTGATAGTGCTATGGCGAAGCGCCGGGACACTCTTTCGAGCCACGCTACGCCCAGCTCGAGGAAAACAAACTCTCGACCCCCTTGGTTAAACTATGCGCCAATAACAATTGTTTCCGGGCTAACAGAAACGCTCATGACAAGTAGAGGGCGGAGCGTTCGCGGTAATACCGGACCCTCGCTGCTTCACCCGAAAGGGTCATCCGGGCCACAGCCTAACAATCTTCGGTCTCTAGCCTCGCCTATTCGCGCGACCAGCCGGCTGGCGGCCTCGGGGGGAACCTCCGGCGGCGGAGTGACGTACTGCAGGCCCACACGAGTGAGCGCCCACCCGCGCCATCATATCGTCGCACCGTCGAGCGCGGCGAGTAACTGCTTCCGGCCGGGCTGGTTAATCGGTTGCACGCCGTGCGCGGCGAGGATGTCCTGGACGCGAGTGACAAGCTTTCGGTCGCGGTAGACCTCCTCCGGCGGGCGGAGCATCCCCATGATCGTCCGGAACGCGCGGTTTATCGCCTCGGCCTGGGCGGGCGGGTCGTCGGGGTGTGCGGCGAGACTGTCGGCCAGGTCGAGGGCCCCCTGCACGGCGAGGCTTAGGCCGCGCCCCAGGGTGGGGTGGGTGGTGCACACCGTGTCGCCGATCGCGTGCAGACCGGTCACTACCGGTTGCCCCTCGAGGACGAAGCGAACTCGTCGAACGCCGCGACGACCCGAGTTGTCGGAGGGCCGGGAAGACCGATCCGGCTCCGCAGGCGGTAGTGCCTGGTGTAGTAGGAGACACCGCACTCGGCGAAGGTGGGGTGGGTCGGTCGGGCGCCGGGTCATCAGCACCGACAGTCGTTCATCGCCGGGCTGTGCCGCGCGGTCGGCGAGGGTCGGGGGCATCTGGCTGGCGAGGTCGACTTCGACGACGCCCGCGTCGAGCAGGCCAGTGTAGACGTCGGGGAGCCGGCTGCGGAGCAGCTCGCGGCACAGCGCAAGCACGACGTGCGGGTGGACGAGCTGTGGGGCGTTCGCGCGGAACGCCGCGCTGGCCGCCGCCTCGACATCTGTGGCCGGCGTCAGCCGGTCACGCTCGACTGGGCCGCAGGCCCGCGGTGGACGTCAACGGTGGCCCAGGAGCCCGTGATCGGGTCATGGACCCGGGCGAGGTGGTGGTACTCGTCCTCGGGATCGTCTTCCACTCGAACTGAGTCATGATCGCCGTAGCCCTCGCCGAAGTGATCGGACCGCTTGCCCGCCACCACCAGCTATGAGGCCCCTTCAGCGATCCGGCGGCATAGCCAGGCCAGCGCGAGCGGGTAGCGGTAGTCGATCCCGCGGTGGCCGGCGTCGAACAACTCGAAGTGCACCCGCTCGTCGGGCAACCCAACGGCGCGCAGCTGGTCTCGGAACGCCTGCGCGCCCAGGTCGAGGTACCACTCGTCGCGGGTGCCGGCGTCCAGCCACACCGCACGCAGCGCGCGCAGCGCCTGCGCGTACTTCGGCGCCATCCGCACCGGGTCCCAGTCCAGCCACCGCTGCCAGACCTCCGCACGCAGCACCCCGGTGCGCGGGTCAAATGGCAGCTCCGGGGTGCCATCCTCACGGGCGGAGAAACACGCGGCGATGCCCAGCGTCATGAGCAGATCGTCATCAGCCGGCTTGGTGAACGCGGTCCGGGACCGAAAGTCGGCCCACCAGGCGCCGATGTCACCATCGTAGTCCCGCAGATGGCGCACCGACTTGCCGAACCCGGCGAGGTAGCACAACTCGTACAACGCGTCCCCGGCGTGGCTGGCCAGCGCGCCGAACACATCCGGCCGCAGCATCGGCGTGATCATGGCGCCGAACCCGCCGGAGGACTTGCCACTGATCGCGCGATGCACGCGGTCGGGCAGCGTCCGGTACCGCGCGTCGACAAACGGCACCACCTCCTCACACAGGTAGCTGTGGTAACGACCAGTACCCGGGGAGTCGACGAACTGGCTGCCCCCGTACGCCGTCCACGCGTCGAGGAAGACCACCACCGCGGGCGGGACGTCACCAGCGGAGAAGACGGCGTCGGCGGTCTCCGGGAATGGCTGGCGGTACGGGCTGCGGTTACGCCACATGGCTAGATGCCCGGTGTATCCCTGGATCACATAGACGCTCGGGTAGCGCTGCCGCGAGCTGTCGTAGCCCGGCGGGACGTAGACCCACAGCGGGCGGCGGGCGGGATCGCCCAGTGGGTTGTCCCGCAACAGCACACTATCGATCACATGTTCATCCAGCCGGCCAGCCAGCGCGGCGACCCAGGGCAGCACGCCACTCACCGTACATCCCGCACATCTCCAGCGCGCCCCGTGACGGGAACGCGGCTCACTCAACCGTGAGCACCACCGGGCCGTCGTCGGTGACAGCGACCGAGTGCTCCCAATGCGCGGCCCGGGAGCCGTCCACGGTCACCACAGTCCAGCCGTCGCCGAGTTCTTCGGTCTTGTCGCTGCCCGCGGTCAGCATCGGCTCGATCGCCAGGGTGATGCCGGGCACCAGCCGCAGGCCCCGACCGGGCCGACCCACGTTGGGCAGGAACGGATCCATGTGCATGGCCGTGCCGATCCCGTGACCACCATAGTCGGCAACGATCCCGTACGACGTCCCGTGCGCGGCGGCGGCGGCCAGCGCCGCGGACTCCACCGCGTGGGAGATGTCAGTCAGCCTGCCACCGGGTCGGGCCGCCGCGATTCCGGCTTCCAGCGCGGCCCGGCACGCCGAGGACAACCGGCTGTCGGCCTGCGACACGGTCCCGATATGCAGCGTCACGGCGGCGTCACCGTGCCAGCCCGCAAGGATCGCACCGCAGTCGAGGGACAACAGGTCACCGTCGCCAAGCACCTGCTCAAGGCTCGGGATCCCGTGCACCACCTGCTGGTTCACCGAGCTGCAGATCGACGCGGGGAACCCGTGGTAGCCCTTGAAGGACGGCACCGCACCAGCATCCCGAATCGACTGTTCAGCCAGCTCGTCCAGCTCACCGGTACTCACCCCGGCTCTGGCGTGGCCCTCGAGCAACCGCAATGTCCGGGCCACCACCGCACCGGCGGCACGCATCGCCTCGATCTCACCAGCGGACTTCACCTCAACACCGGTCCGGCCCCGTAACCGCCGTACAACAGCACGCACCCCGCCCCCGGTCATCGCGCGCTCATCACGCCCACGTTCGCAACGCGTCCAGCGCCCTGGCCGTCACATCCGGCACCGACCCCACCGCCGGCACAGTGACCAAACGATCGGAGTAGAACTCCAGCAGCGGCGCGGTCTCCTCACGATAGAGCTGCTGGCGGTGCTGGATCACGTCCTCCGTGTCGTCCTTGCGCCCTCGAGCCAGCAGTCGCTCGACTATCTGGTCCTCGGGCACGTCGAACGCTAGCACCGTGTCGATCTCGCAGTCGCGATCGCGCAGCAGAACCTCCAGCGCCTGCGCCTGGCCGACCGTGCGGGGGAATCCGTCGAGCAAGAACCCCGCCCGGCAGACATCATCGGTAAGCCGTTGCGCGACCATCACGTTGGTCACCTCATCAGGCACCAGAGCGCCGGCATCAAGGTACTTTTTGACTTGCCGACCCAGCTCAGTCGTACCCTCAACATGATTTCGAAAGATGTCCCCAGTCGAGATGTGCGCCACCCTGAGTTCCTCGCTGAGCACCTTGGCTTGGGTACCCTTACCCGCTCCCGGCGGACCGACGATAAGGATTCTCACTAGCGCAGGAACCCTTCATAGTTACGCTGCATCAGCTGGCTCTCGATCTGCTTAACGGTGTCCAGCCCAACCCCCACCATGATCAGCACCGCAGTGCCACCGAAGGGGAAGTTCTGGTTCTGCCCGTTGCCGGTCAGGTCGAGGAACAAGTTGGGTAGCACCGCCACGATGCCCAGGTACAGCGAGCCAGGCAAGGTGATCCGGCTGAGTACATAGCTCAGGTACTCGGCGGTGGGGCGCCCCGGCCGGATGCCGGGGATGAAACCGCCGAACTTCTTCATCTCCTCAGCACGCTCTTCGGGATTGAACGTGATCGCCACGTAGAAGTACGTGAAGAAGATAATCATCAAGAAGTACAGTGAGATATGAACCCAGCTGGCCTGGTCAGCCAGGTAGCGGGTGATGAACGTCTGCCACCAGCCCTGGGAACCGGTGGGCGAGCTGGTCAGCCGCGCGATGAGGTCAGGCAGGTAGAGCAGCGACGAGGCGAAGATGACCGGAATGACACCGGCTTGGTTCACCTTCAGCGGGAGATAGGTGGAGGTACCTCCATACATCCGGCGGCCGATCATCCGTTTGGCGTACTGCACCGGGATCCGCCGCTGACCCTGCTCAACGAACACCACACTGGCGATGATCGCCAAACCGAACACGCACACCAACGCGAAGACCAGCGGACCCTGCGAGTCCAGGATGTTCTTGCCCTCGGCGGGGATACGTGCGGCGATCGAGGTGAAAATCAGCAGAGACATGCCGTTGCCGATGCCCCGCTCGGTGATCAGCTCACCCAACCACATGATCACGCCAGTACCTGCGGTCATCACCACGACAATGACTACCAGGTTGAACACCGACCGGTCCGGAATCGGCGGCAGCAAGCAGCCCGAGAACAACTGACCGCGCACCGCCAGCGCCACGATGCCGGTGGACTGCAAGATAGCCAGCGCAATCGTCAGGTACCGGGTGTACTGGGTGAGTTTATTCTGGCCGGACTGACCCTCCTTCTTGAGCACCTCGAAGCGAGGGATCACCACCGTGAGCAACTGAACGATGATGCTCGCGGTAATGTAGGGCATGATCCCCAGCGCGAACACCGACATCTGCAGTAATGCCCCGCCGCTGAACAAGTTAATCAGAGAATAGACGTTCTGATTATCGCCATGCTGCACTTGGTTCAGGCACTGGTGGATATTGACGTAGGAGACCCCGGGCGAGGGGAGTGTGGCACCGGCCCGGTAGATCATCAACATGCCGAGGGTGAACAGGATCTTACGACGCAGATCCGGTGTCACAAGGGCTGAGCGGAAGGCGCCGAGCACTCCTACCTCCTGGGCACGGCCAGGGTGTGGCCGTCGATCACGGACCGGCAGTCGCATAGCCGCAAGGCGGCAACCGAACGGTACAGGGCAACCTGACGGCGGATACCAGCCAGGCTCGCCGACGCGTCTTAGCCGACTCTAACAGCAGGGCTTGACGGTAACCGAAGAGCCCGACAGCAACGCCCACGAGCCCGTAAGGACGCCGCCTACAGCGCGATGCTGCTCCCGCCCGCTGCAGCGATCTTGCCCCGCGCGGGACCGGAAAAAGCGTGCGCGCTGACCTGCAGCGCCACCCCGCCGAGTTCACCGTCGCCGAGCACCTTCACCGGCAAGCCTTTGCGCACCGCACCGGCGGCGACCAGCTCCGCAGGCCCCACGGTGCCCCCGGCAGGGAACAGTCGAGCCAGGTCGCCAACGTTGACCACCTGGTACTCGGTGCGGAACCGGTTGCGGAAACCCTTGAGCTTGGGCAACCGCATGTGGATCGGCATCTGCCCACCCTCAAAACCTGCAGGCACGTTCTTGCGGGCCTTGGTTCCTTTGGTGCCGCGGCCCGCCGTCTTGCCTTTCGAACCCCCGCCGCGACCGACCCGTGTCTTGACGGTCTTCGCGCCAGCGGCCGGGCGCAGGTGATGGATCTTGATACTCACTTCGCGGTCACCTCGTTCGGGACTTCCTCCACCGCCACCAGGTGACGGACAGTGGCAATCATGCCGCGGAGCTGGGGCGTATCCTCCTTGAGCACGACCTGCCGGATCTTGCGCAGCCCCAACGAGCGCAGCGTCTCACGATGATTGCGCAGACTACCGATGGTGCTCCGAACCTGGGTGATCCGCAGCGACGGTCTAGACACAGTCACGCCTCCTGCCTAGCACGCGCCCGCAACATACCAGCGGGGGCCACATCCTCCAGTGGCAGGCCGCGGCGTGCGGCTACCTCCTCAGGACGCTGCAATCCCTTCAGCGCCGCCACCGTGGCGTGCACAACGTTGATCGCGTTATCACTGCCCAGCGACTTAGAGAGCACATCGTGCACTCCGGCGCACTCCAACACGGCGCGAACCGGGCCGCCCGCGATGACTCCCGTACCGGGAGAGGCGGGACGGAGTAGCACAACACCAGCCGCAGCCTCGCCGGTGATCGGGTGCGGGATGGTGCCAGCGATCCGGGGAACTCGGAAGAAGCTCTTCTTGGCTTCTTCCACACCTTTTTGGATCGCCGCCGGCACCTCCTTAGCTTTTCCGTAACCGACGCCGACCATCCCGTCACCGTCGCCCACGATGACCAACGCGGTGAAGCTGAAGCGCCGGCCACCCTTGACCACTTTGGCCACTCGGTTGATGGCGACCACCCGCTCCAGGTGCGCACTCTTCTCCTGCTGGGGCGCCCCGCCGCGGCCACCGTCGCGGCGGTCCCGACGATCGCTGCGCTCGCCTCCGCCTTCCCGCCGCATGCGTCCAGGCATCAGGCGTTCCTTCCGTTGCTCACGCGCCGCTGGTGTCTTGTGTTCATCACTGTCTTGCGTCCATCATCAGTCAGAATTCCAGGCCGGATTTGCGGGCGGCATCAGCCAGCGCCGCGATCCGACCGGGATAGACGGAGCCGCCGCGGTCGAAGACCACCCGGTCCACACCCGCCGCCTTGGCTCGAGCCGCGATCAGCTCGCCGACCTTGACTGCCC
>JBOHFY010000054.1:0-5491 GCA_050699895.1 Pseudonocardiaceae bacterium | reverse complement strand
CCCCTTCTGGGTCTCATTGGGTCTCAATCGACCATCTAACGGGGCTGTGCCCCAGCCCGGACGAGACATGTCCTTCGCCGGTTTCCGGGGTTCGGGCAGGCTAAGGCGGGGACCCGCCGTCAGAGTGACCGACCGCCGCCACCCGCTACGCCTAGATGTGTTGACCATGGTGCGTCCTGGAAGCTGGATCAGGCCAGCGGGTGTGAGTCCTGTCCCGGTAGGTACCGGAGCGCCGGGTAGCAGGCCCCGGTTCGTCGTGGAGATGCGGCGGGCTGAGCGGGGTGTCAAGAGCCTCTGGCGAGAAGAAGTGGATTTCAAGGATTGAGGAAGCCGGAGCTTTTATCATCTTCGCGCGCGTCCACGACGACATTGCAGCGTTCTACGTTCGCTCGACAAACGAAGGCCTCACGAGGGCGTCGCTGGTGCCCTCGGGGTTGACGGGGTGGTCCTGGGGAAGCCTGGTAATGAACTCCGCGCGCGTTCGTACTATCGACATGATCGGGGGCGCGACTTCTGGCGTGTCTCTGTTTCGGCGTCATTTCGCGCGGTACCGACCGTTGGTGGCCGCCACCTGTCTCGGGGCAGCCGCTGCGAGCATCGACCAATGGGTTGATTTCGTGCTCTCGCGGTCTGACGGCGGCCGGGTGCTCATGGGAGGAGTGCTGGAGAAGATCGGGCAGTGCCGAAGCCGCATCATCCTAGCGATCTCCGGCCTGATCGCGGGAGCCGTCCAAACTGCTGATCCTGATCCGATTTGGGCAAAAATGGCGAAAGCACATTCGGTGGAAGTCGCTTTGAGGGCCGTGCGGTCCGCAGTGCGGTCGATGGGCGCGCAAAGCTATGAGGCGGAGCACGCGGTTCGACGAACACTCCGCGATCTGGAAGCGTTCGAATACGCGGACGGGGCCATTGATCCACTTTTTCGGTCGTCCGGATACGCCTACGTGCGGCAGATAGCTGACGGGGACGTTTGACGCCGTTCGCTGTTGTTCACCAGCCACGTAGGTTCAGTCACCGTCGGGATGCGGTCGGGGCCCTCGTTCCTTCGCTGGTACGCCGACGACGATAACGCCCTCGGGCACATCTCGCAGCACAAGGGATTGCGAACCGACAAGCGCCCAGCGGCCGACGTGAACCCCTGCCGCTATCGTCGATCCCGAGCCGATCGCAGCGCCCTCGGCGAAGTAGGGCGCCTCCAGAACGACAGGTGCGCCAGCGCGCCACACCATCGACTTGTCGTTAATGGTCTTGACTCCTGCTCCGAAAAAGACGCGGTCTTCGATGATTGTTCCACCGGTGATGTGCGTGTGCGGCGACGATCTGATGTTGCTGCCGAGCTGGGAGCCACGCTCGACGCACACAAAGTGAGCGAGTTGAGTGCCTGCGCCCAGCCGCACCGCAGAGCGCACGAGCGTGTGATGCCCAATGTGTACCTGCTCGCCGAGAACGACGTCGGAGTAGACATGGGCACCGGCACGAATGATAGATCCAGCGCCTATAGCACAAGTGCCCGCGTGCCCGTCATATTGGCTACCCATCGCGTACCCGAACTCCGGCTTGCCGACCACGGAGTGCTCCTCAACGACCACCCCTTCGCCGAGGACCACTCCGCCGTAGATGACAGCGCCGGGCGCAATGCGACAGCCACGACCGATGACGATCGGTTGCGCGCTGCCGGTGAGGTCAACCGGCTCGAAGATGGCCGAGCGCGCGACATGGGCACCGTCATCGATCTGGACGTTTGGGTCACCCCAGCTCAGCAGCAACGGCGATTCCCGTCTCCAGTCCGTGGTGCGGCAGGTGCCGCCTACTGCGGCATCGCCAGTCAGCGCAGCTTAGCTCCAACACAGATCAGCTTCTCGCGGAAGTTCTCGTAACCGCGGTCCAGCAGAGAGACTCCCGTCACCGTCGAGTCGCCCTGCGCTGCGAGTGTGGCCAGCACGTAGGAAAAACCCGCCCGCAGATCAGGGACATGCACGGTCGTTCCTTGCAGCTTCGTCGGCCCGACCACTACGGCGGAGTGTTGATGATTTCGCGATCCAAAACGGCAAGGGGTACGCCCGAGACACTCGGTGAAGACCTGCATCTGAGCACCGAGCGCCTGGAGTGCCTTGCCGTACGCGAGCCGGTTCTCGTGCACCGTCTCGTGCAGCACGGTCACACCGTCTGCCTGCGTTAGTGCGGTGATCATAGGCGACTGCCAGTCTGTCATGAAGCCAGGATGCACGTCTGTCTCGACGACCAGCGGGCGCGGCATGGACTTCTCCCGCCAAAACGTCACCTCGTTGCCATCACTGGAGAAGTCAAACTCGCCACCGGCGCGCCGGTAGACATTGAGATACGTCCCCAGATCGGCCTGCCGGACACCGCGCACAGTGATACGTCCGTCGGTCGCAAGGGCGAGGCTCGCCCAGGAAGCCGCTTCGAGCCGGTCCGGGATGGCGGTATGCGAAACCCCCCTGAGATGGGAGACACCGGTGACCTGGATGACGCGGCCGGGCTGTACGGTGATCAGTGCACCCATGCGCTGGAGCATGGAGATCAGGTCGATAATCTCCGGTTCGGTCGCGGCGTTGCGCAACTCGGAGTCACCCGCAGCGACGACCGCCCCGAGCAGGAACTGCTCGGTCGCGCCCACGCTCGGGTACTTCAGCTCGACCACCGCACCCCTCAGGCCGCCCACCTCAGCCGTCAACTTGAAGCCGGTATCGGTCCGCTCGCTTACCGCGCCGAACGCGCGAAGCACCTCCAGATGCAGATCGACCGGACGCTCGCCGATGCTGCAGCCACCGGGTTTCCAGAGCTCCGCGTAGCCGGTGCGGTGCAGGAGCGGCGCGCAGGTGAGTACCGGGATCCGGCTCCGCACATGGAAGTACTCCAGATCACGCGTCGCGGCGGTGTGGATGTCGCGCGCCTCGATCCGCATCTGGCCGTCCACCGGCTGCGCTGTGCTGCATCCCAGCACTTCGAGCAGCTCGGTCACCAGCCAGGTGTCAACAATCTGCGAGATGTTTTGGATGAACACAGGCTCCTCCGTCAGGAGCGCCGCGACCATCAACTTGGGAACCGCGTTCTTCGAGCCACGGATCTTGACTGTTCCGCCGAGCGGGATGCCGCCTGTCAGGTGTAGCGCGTCACCGTTGTCAGTCATGGGGAAGGGAAGCTCCTTGTGTGGATTTCAGGTCCGACTCCGTGGACGCGCGATGCGTCCGTCGGTTGCCCAGCGGGACCACGGTACCGCTCGGCGGCTGGTTCCTACCCGGTAGCGCCAGCCGTCGTCAACCAGCTTCTTATCGGCCAGCTCAAGCCAGCCCGAGGCATCCGGCGACTTGCGCACCTTGCAAGCACTCCACGCCGCCCCAGCGGTCACCTGTCATCACGAGATGACCGACGTTCGCTGCTAGATGGCGGTAGCGGTGGGATGTGAACCCACGCCAGCGCGTGAACCCTCACGCGCTTTCGAGGTCTGCGAGCGGCAGTTCAGCACCGATCGCCCGGGTGTTTCAGCAGGTCACCGACGTGGTCTGGTCGTCGGCGAGCGTTCGCGATCCCCAGCGACTGAGACCCCGGATGAGACCCTTGAAGGGGACAGGCAACTAAAGATCCACGCAAGCAGCCATCATCGGACAGTTGCGCCGCATCCCCGCGGACGCCCTGCCGACCGAGCATGGGCTTACCCCCGGGTGCTCGTTGAGCTGGTACCCGTCGCGCGCCACGTCACGGAGCAGTACGCGAACAACCCGATCGAAGCCGATCACTGCCGGGTGAAGTCCTGGCGGCGGCCCATGCGCGGCTTGACACGACTCCGCTCAGCACAAGTGATCAGCCCCCGGTCACCGAGATCGTGCACAGCGGCAAGAGGGGCGCGTTCATGCCTTCCGTCTCGCTTCCGGCGCGCTGGCGCGGATGCTGTCGTGATGGCGCCGTAGCCTGATCGACTTAGGAGGGCTCGGTCAGCGGCGAAGGGCGGGATGCTGGGGTGCAAGTGGACAACAGCCTCGCAGCGCTGGTCCTCGGCGAGACCGCTGGCTTGGAGCTGCGCGTGCCGATGAGGTGGGAGACCCGCGCCACCGCCGTCCGTGTTCAGATGGGTGTGCACAATGCCCACGACCTGCCGCTGCTCCTCGGCGTTCAGGTGCTCATACTCAAGCCGTGGAAGCTGACCGCCTACCTGATGATCTACGGTCAGCACCTCCGTCGCCTTGACGTCAACGGCTCACAGGGCAACCGGACCGGAGACCGTCAGGTGTGGACCGAGCGCACGCACAAGCACACCTTCTCCGAGCAGCACCAGGACACGGTCGCGTACACCCCTGGTGACATTCCCGCTGTTCCCACGGCGAACGTCAGGGGAGACCATTACCGTGGAGCGTTCGAGGCGTTCTGTGCAGAGCAGGCCATCAAGTTCACAGGCGAGTACCGCTGGATCGACCCGGTGTTGCCGACGCGCTAGGAGGGGACTGGGTGACCGTGTGCAGCGCTCTGCTCTCCGCCATCCTCGCGGGTGAGCGCAGTCGGTGGACGTGCCGCGAGTTGTCAGCCGACACCGTCCTGCTCGTGACGTCGCACCACTACGCGGACGGGGACACCGTCGAGCTGATGGTCCAGACCGTCGGCGACGACGTGATCGTGTCCGACGGCGGCGAGGTTCTGGCGCGGCTCGACAGCGTGGGCGTGAACGTGGACTCGCGCAGTCGGGTGGGCACGTCGTGGAAGCGGCTGGTCGCGGCCCACGCCCTTGAAGACCACCATGGCCAGCTCGTTCGTCGGGCGAGCGTCGAGCACGCCGCCGACCTGGTGCGGGAAATGGCCGATGCGGTGGCCAACCTCGATGGCCTGAGGTTGCTGGCACCAGTTCCACGCCGCCCGGCGTTTCCGGAGCGGTTGACGACCTACCTGGAGGCTGAGTTCCCCTTCGTGGAACCACGAGCCAAACTGACCGGTGCCAGTGGCTCGCCCTACCAGGTCACCGCGGCGGCCGGCAGCAGCGAGGAGCGGCCGGTCTACGTCCAGACGGCGGCCGGTCAGAACACCGCCGCGCAGAGGTCGGCGGTGGAGCGCTGCTTCACGATGTTCTCCGACGTCAATGGGCGCCTACCCACTGAGCGGAAGCTTGTGGTGCTCGATGACGAGACGACACTCCAGTGGCGCTCTGAGATGATCAATCTGCTGGCCGGCGTGGCCTACGTGAGCACCTGGACCGCTCGCGATCAGTGGACCGAGTTCGTGTGGGGCAACCTCCCCCAGTCGCGGCTGATGCTCCCGTCAGAGCAGCCAGCCCTCGACTGAAGAGACAGGACGACAAGCGCCCGGCACCGCACCGGTGATCGATTCGTTCCTGCTGGACGACCTGTCCGACTCGAACTGGCGGCACGGCACTGGGCCGCCTTGTTTTTTCCGGACAGCTGATTAATTGCTACCTCATGCTGCGGACTGCCGGTTCAGGTACTCGTCGTAGACCTCTTGCGGGGTCTGGTATCCGAGTGCCGAG
>JBOHFY010000053.1:0-10507 GCA_050699895.1 Pseudonocardiaceae bacterium | reverse complement strand
GCGTCGGCGGGCAGCTCCTCCCGCCAGGCGCCGTAGGTGGCCCGCCACGGCCGGTCCGGCGCGGGGTCCACCAGCTCGGTGTCCAGCCCCAGCCGCGCGCACGCCGCCGCCACCGCCCATCCCGCCGGGCCACCCCCGGCCACCAACACATCGATCACGGGTGCACGCTAGCGTGCACCCGTGAGTGGCGATGCGAGCTGTAGCCCGTAACGCCACTCACAAGCACGCGTTAGCGTGCCGTGGGCCGACTTTCACGCCGCTGATCCAGGCGGCTAGCTCGGCGTGGGGGAGGAACAGCACGGCCCCGCCGGGGTGCTTGCTGTCCCGCACCGCGATCCGGCCACCGTCCAGCGCCGCTACCTCAACGCAGTCCTCGCTACCGCCGTTGGCGGGGCTGCGGCTGCTCTTACGCCACACCACGCGGGACAGGTCCACTCGGGTCATCCCGCGCCTCCTCTCCTAGGTCACTGGTACCGCTCCAGGGTAGTGGAGATGAGGTCAGCGGACTCCGCTGCGGACAACGCCAGGGAACTGAGCACGGCGAAGCGCATGATGCACCGCCGCACGTGATCCTGCTCCTCCAGATAGATCGATCCCGCTGGCCCCTCCACATAGCCCACATCGTGCGCCAGGTCGGGCAGGGTGACGAGGGCAAATGCGCCCTCCATGCCGGGATGCGAACCAGCCGCGAACGGCAGTATTTGAAGGGAAATGTTGGGTCGACCGCTCAGCTCCAGCAGGTTTTCGAGCTGGCCGCGCATCACTCGGCTGTCGCCGACCGGGCAATGGAGTACCGCCTCGCCGCAGATCACCTCGTAGCTGAGCGGGTCGGTGCCGGTGAGCACGTGCTGGCGAATCATCCGGGCGGCGATCCGGTTCTCCAGCACCTCGATCGGCGTGGTGGGGGTGATGGTGGTCATCAGCACGCGGGCGTAGTCGGAGGTCTGCACCAGGCCGGGCACCAAGGCCAGCGCGAACTCGCGCATCATAGTGGCCGCCTGCTCCAACCCGACCATGGTCTGGTAAGGCTTGGGCAGCGCGCTGGACTGCCACCAACCCTTCTGCCGAGCCTCGCGGGCCATCCGGACTAGGACGGCTGTCTCGCCGGTGGGAACCCCGTAGACCGCCGCCAGATGCTCAACCTCGGCGGGCTGCGGCGCGTACGATCGGGTCTCCACGCGCTGCAGCTTCGAGCGCGACCACCGTGGCGAGTGCGGCTTAAGCAACGCGGCGGCCTCCTCGATCGTCAGCTGCGCGCGCTCCCGGTGGCCCCGCAGCGACTCGGCCAACTGCCACAGCCGCAGCGTCGGACTGACCCCCCGATCCATGACAACCTCCCGTATGTCCGGTGACAGTGACCGCCAGCTGGCACGCCCGCTCACCCCTTCGGAGATGGACGGGAAACCCGTTGAATAATTGGGTCTCTCAAAATCGGAATGATACAGTCTGATCGTAGGGTGTTTGTCACGGTGGTCCCGCGACACACCGTGTCCACCCCTCGGACGCCGCGCAAGATCCCAGTGGCAGCCATGATCCATCGGCGTGAACGTAGGGCCGCGCCGGTCGCTCTGCCGATCACTTTGGTGGTCACTGCTCGCCCGCCACTCACGAGCAAGCGCTAGCGTGCCGTGGGTGGGTCGGACTCGGGAGCTTGCCGGCGGTGGGCGCGCGGTGGAGGTGGAGCCCGAGCGGTTGGCCGCGTTCTTGGCGCGATTCGCGGCCGGCCACGGCGGGGCGTTGACTACGACGGTCGCGCGGGACTGGGTGGACGTGGTGGCCGCCGACGGCGCGACGGCGTCGATTCCGGTGCCTTTCGGCCCGCTGGTGGCACCAGCCGGGCAGCGGGCTGGCCTTGCCGTGGACGACCTGCTCGACCACCTCATGGTGTCGCGCACGATCGGGCTGCTCCTGGTGCGCCTGGGCGGGTACAGCGTTGGGGTCGCTCGCGCGGGGGCGGTGCTCACCTCCAGCACCGGCAGCCGGCCGGTGCACGGTCGCTCCGCCGCAGGCGGGCAGTCCCAGCAGCGTTTCGCCCGGCGCCGAGAGGGCCAAGCCCGAGTGGCGCTGCGCGCTGCGGCGGACACCGCGGCGCGGGTGCTGCTGCCTCGTGCCGCGGAGCTGGACGCCGTCGTCCTCGGTGGCGATGCTGTGGCGCTGCGCACTCTGGCCGCTGACCCACGGCTGGCCGCCTTACTGGAGCGCGCGCAGCTTCGGGTGCTGGACATCGCCGAGCCGCGCCGCGCGGTGCTCGACGAAGCCGCCCGCCGGGTCCGTTGTGTCGAAGTTCAGCTGCGGCTGTAACTGACGTCGCCAGAGTCGACTGGTTGATCACCCTCAGCGAGCGCGGAGGCGTGGTGCTCAGTGCGTCACTATTGCTGGGCAAGCAGGGCCGCCAGTGCATCCTTCGTGTTGAGGGTGTCGGGGTGGTCGGCGCCGAGTACGCGGGTCCAGTCGGTGAGTACGGCCTGGTAGGCCACCTCGGCCTCGGCCGAATCGCCATCGTAGTCTTTGAGTCGGGCAGCCTGGTGGCGCAGCTTTAGCATGGCAATCTGATCGGGACGCAGAGCGGTCGCTACTTTGGCGGCTTGTGCGACGGTAACTTCGGCTTGAATGTATAGGCCGGCAGATATCGCGTATTCGATGCACGCGGCGGCGGTCGTGGTGAGGGCATCGGCCAGGGCTGTAGGGACGCCTTCCTCGGTCGTGGTGGCCAGTGTGCACAGGCGGTTCACATGCGAGGCCGTGAGCTGCAAGAAGGGCCAGTCGGCTGGGTTGCGAGTGTCGTGGTCCCGGACCGCATTGCCGAGTTCCTCGGCGGCTAGGGCAAGGTATTCATGGCGTTGAGCGCGCACCTCATCAAGCGCCCGTATAGTCTCCCCGATGGCCGGGTGCAGCGTTACAGTATAGGCGATCGGATCATCGGTAGTGGTGTCGGGTGTCTGTTTAGTGAGTAGTCCGAAGTCGGCTAGGGCATCAATGGCCTGTTCAAGGTCGTTCTCGTTCCGCAGCGCGAATAGCGGGGAGACTGCCAGCGACTGCGGGGACAGAATCATCGCGTAGGGGATGGGCACGTCGGCGAAGTGCGCGAGCAGCCGCATCAGCGGTCGGGCCAGAGGAACGCCCTGGTCGGCGAGCAGGTCAAGGGTAAGTTCCCAGGTGGCGGTGACCTGCAAGCGCGGTTGCTGTGCCGGATTGTTCCTGATTGGACCATCGACGAGTTCTCCGAACCGGTCATCGAGCGCGGTCCGGTACTCATCGAAGGTGCGCGGGTTGCGGCGCACGCCCGGCCAGGGGGCACTCCGACGGACGTGTGCCACGTAGAGGCCGGCCTGGTGCAGCAGCAGAGGCATGTGACCCAGCCGGACGGCCAGCGCAGCCGCCTGCTCAAGCGTGCCCGCAGGTGCGCCCGCCCGATCGTGGAGCACCTGGGCGGCTTGCTCGGTGGACAGATCATCCAGCGGCTGCAGCTGCACCCATCCTGCCCAGGCATTCGGATTGTGGTTGCGGCTTGTCACCACCAGCCGTCCCGCTGGGGGTGGGCGGCGGATCCAGCCGGTGCCGTCGGCGACCCGGTCACCCGCAGCGGCGAGCAGTCGCGTGTCGTCGGCGTTGTCGACCACGAGCAGCCAAGGCCGGTAGTGGTCGGCCAGCAGCTCCCACACCAGGTCCGGCGCGTCACCGTCGCGTCCCGACCACGCCAGCCGCAACCGTTCGGGCGTTGCTCCTAACCGCACAGCCAGGGCACGCATGCCCGCGCTGAGGCTCTCGGCATCAGTGGCAGACACTCGCCACACGTCCCTGTCCTGTTTACGGGCCTCCTCAGCCACCGCGAGGGCGACTGTGGTCTTGCCGTAGCCGCCCGCTGCGCACAGCACATGCACCGAGGCGGGCTGTGCCTCCAGCAGCGATGCCACCAGCGCGTCACGACCCCGCACTGGGTACTCCACCTGTGGTGGCGTGATCGACATGGCGCCGGCCAAGCCGAGTTGCTCACCGTAGACCTGGGTGATCTTCTGGTCGCGTCGCGCGGTGTAGGTGTCTCGGCCGGCCTCCACCCGCCAATTCGGCGTGTCGGACCCTCGGCCGGGCCCAATACCCCCCGGAGCGACGCTCATGATGGGGCTGCGCCGCCAGGGTGATGGTGGGTGATGGTCTGATCCCGTCCGGCGGTGTAGGCGTCCCGTCCGGCACGCACCTCGAAACGAGCCTGCACCCACTCCTGCTGTGCCGTCGGCAACTGGGCATGCACCTGGCTGATCAGCTCACGAAGTTCCGCAGCCAGCTCAGGACGCTCCTCCAGCAGATCCGACAACCTTACTTGCCAATCCGGCAACAACCGCTCGCGCACCACGTCACGCTCGACAGCGCGTTCCACTGTAATGGCGGTCTGATCCAATCTGGACTCAATCAGCTCTTGACGCCGCTCTCCGTGCGTGAGCAGCCGGGCGAAGCCGGCCCGAGCGGACTGCCACGCATCGGTTGCTGCGGCTGCCACCAGCGCCGTACCCCCTGATGCAGCTAACGCCGCCAACGCCTCGGTCAGCATGCGATCCCCTCCATACAGTGATTCTTCCATCAAGGTCGTACCGTATGTCATCGGCGTTACCGCAGCGAGCCGGTGGCGAGCAGCCCGCCATCGACCCGCACCGTCTCGCCGGTGATCCAGCGGGCGGCGTCGGAAACGAGAAAGGCAACGAGGGCGGCGACGTCCGCTGGTGTGCCCAGCCGGCCCATCGGGTAGGACTTCGCGACCTGCTCCTCGCCGTGCGCGTACAGCGCCGTCGAGAACGTCGTCTTCACGATCGCCGGGGCCACGGCGTTCACCCGGATCGACGGGCCGAGCTCCCAGGCCAGCTCCTCGGTGAGCCGGATCATCGCCGCTTTCGACATCCCGTAGGCCGCGATCGTTCCGGTGGAGCGCAGCCCGGCGACCGACGCGATGTTGACCACCGCGCCGCCGTGCTCGCCCATCCACGCGCGGTGTGCCTGCTGCACGAAGCCCAAGGCCGCCACCACGTTAACATCGAAGATCTTGCGTACCGCATCGAGATCGGCCTGCATCAGCGGTCCGTGCACCGGGTTGATCCCAGTGTTGTTGACCAGCACGTCCAGCGATCCGAAGCGCTCGACTGTGCGGTCCACCGCCTCGGCCCGAGCAGTGGCGTCACCAGCGTTTCCGGGCACAGCGAGCACCCGCTCGGCACCGGCCTCGACGGTGCCGGCAAGCTCGTCGGCAGCGGCGGCCAGCTCGTCGGGTTTGCGCGCGGTGATCGTCACGGTGGCGCCGAGGGCGAGCAGCGCGGCGGCGATGGCGTGCCCGATGCCGCGGCTGGCGCCGGACACCAGAGCGACGCGGCCGGTGAGCTCGGTCATGGCGGCACCGTAATCCGGATGCGGTGGCCGGTAGTATGGGTCCGTGGTCGCGACAAGCTGATGTGCTGCTGGCCCCGCGCGCTGCGGCGCGTGGGGAACCGACCCCTGCCGGCGACCACCTTGGGAGTCACGTCACCGTGATCACAGGTACTGACCTTGAACTGCGCGCTGGGTCCCGGACCCTGCTCTCCGGCGCCACCCTGCGGGTGCAGCCCGGCGACCGGATCGGCCTGGTCGGCCGCAACGGCGCTGGCAAGACCACCACGCTGCGGGTGCTGGCTGGCCAGCACCCGCCCTACGCGGGCCAGGTCCGCCATGCCGGGGAGTTGGGCTACCTGCCGCAGGACCCCCGCGAGGGTGACCTGTCGGTCTGGGCCAGGGACCGGGTGCTCTCAGCTCGCGGACTCGACCAGTTGCTGGCGGAGATGGAGAAGTCACAGTCGGAGATGGCGGAGTTGGCCGATCGCGACGAGCAGAACCGGGCGGTACGCCGCTACAGCCACCTGGAGGACCGGTTCTCCGCGCTGGGTGGCTACGCCGCCGAGAGCGAGGCGGCGCGGATCTGCGCCAGCCTCGGGCTGCCCGACCGGGTGCTGGCCCAACCGCTGAGCACGCTGTCTGGCGGCCAGCGCCGCCGGGTCGAGCTGGCCCGGATCTTGTTCGGCGCCTCGGACGGCTCGGGCGGGCGCTCCCACACCACGCTGTTGCTCGACGAGCCGACCAACCACCTCGATGCCGACTCAGTCACCTGGTTGCGCGATTTCCTCACGGCGCACAACGGCGGCCTGGTCGTGATCAGCCACGACACCGATCTGCTCGCCGCTGTGGTGAACAAGGTCTGGTTCCTCGACGCGATCCGCGGTGAGGCCGATATCTACAACCTGAGCTGGCAGCGCTACCTGGACGCCCGCGCCGCTGATGAGAAGCGGCGGCGCCGGGAACGCGCCAATGCGGAGAAGAAGGCCACCGCCCTGGTGGCCCAGGCCGACCGGATGCGAGCCAAGGCCACCAAGGCCGTCGCCGCGCACAACATGGAGCGGCGAGCCGCCAGGTTGCTGGCCGACGCGCAGACCGAGCAACGCGCCGAGCGGGTGGCCCGGATTCGCTTCCCGCAGCCCACCCCCTGTGGGCGGACCCCGCTGACGGCGAGCGGGCTGAGCAAGTCCTACGGCTCGCTGGAGGTCTTCAGCGGGGTGGACCTCGCGGTCGACCGGGGTGCCCGGGTGGTGATCCTCGGTTTCAACGGCGCTGGGAAGACCACCCTGCTGCGGCTGCTCGGCGGGATAGAGACCCCCGACGCCGGGCAGGTCGAGGCTGGGCACGGCCTGCGGGTGGGGTACTTCGCCCAGGAGCACGACACACTGGACCTTGATGCCACGGTGTGGGAGAACCTCCGGCACGCCGCGCCGGACGCCGCCGAGCAGCAGCTGCGCACCCTGCTCGGCGCGTTCCTGTTCCGTGGTGAGCAGCTGGACCAGCTGGCGGGCACCCTGTCCGGGGGTGAGAAGACCCGGCTGGCGCTGGCCGCGCTGGTGTCCTGCGCGGCCAATGTGCTGCTGCTCGACGAGCCGACCAACAACCTCGACCCGGTGTCCCGGGAGCGGGTGCTCGATGCGCTGGCGCACTACGCCGGTGCGGTGGTGCTGGTGACCCACGACCCTGGAGCCGTGCAGGCGCTCGGGCCTGAGCGGGTGATCCTGCTGCCGGATGGCACCGAGGATCACTGGAGCGCGGACTACCTCGACTTGGTGCAGCTCGCCTGACCGGCACGGCGTTCTCGCGGAGAGTAACTGTTTGATCACACCGTCGCTACCCCTGCACGTGCATCTGGTCTTACCAGAGGTACCGCTCACAGATCCATCCGGAGATCTTCTAGCGGAGATCGCTAACCTGGTCGATCATTGCCGCAAGGGCCGCGACCGGCTCTTCTAGTGTCGGAAGGAAGGCGTTTCGAGGTGGCCGACTTGAAGAAGGGCAGCCGGATCACCGGCGTTGCCCGGGACAAGCTCGCAGCGGAGCTGAAGAAGAAGTACGAGAAGGGCGCCAGCATCCGGGCGCTCGCGGAGTCGACCGGACGGTCGTACGGCTTCGTGCACCGGGTGCTCTCAGAGTCCGGTGTGACGTTGCGTGGCCGCGGTGGCGCTACCCGCACGAAGAAGAAGTAGACCCCAGGGAGGTTCATGACTCAGGAGCGCAAGAGGACATCCCACTACGCGTTCGCGCAGGCGAGGGGTAGCGCCGCCGAGCGTGAACGGCTCACCCTGCTCCAGACCCTCAGGGATGCCCACACGATCCGATGTCTGGGCGCGGTCGGGATCGGCGAAGGCTGGCGCTGCCTCGATGTTGGCGCGGGCGCGGGCTCGCTCGCTCGTTGGCTGAGCGAGCGAGCCGGCCCGAGTGGTCGCGACCGACCTCGAGACAGCCGCACTCGCCCATCTCGACGCTCCCAACCTGGACGTCATCCGCCACGACATCCTGGTCGACGATCTTCCCGGGGAGACCTTCGACCTCGTCCACACGCGCTTTGTGCTGATCCACCTCCCGGATAGGGACGAGGCACTGGCGCGCATCGTCGCCGCGGCCCGACCCGGTGGCTGGGTCGTGGTAGGCGATCAAGACTCGCGAGCGGTGGCGCCGGCCCGGCCCTCCGAGGTCTTCACCCGCGTGTGGGCGGCTTACCTGGCGACGCTGACCCGCGCCGGAGCGGACATCGGCTACGGCCAGCGCATCCCGGCCGTTCTCGAAGGCCACGGCCTGCGGGACGTGCAGGCCAACGGTGAGAGCACCTACTGGCGCGGCGGATCACTCGCGGGCCAGTTCTACCAGCGGGCCATCGAGCTTCTCCGAGCGGAGATCCTGGCTACCGGCCTCGTTGGCGACAGCGATATCGACGAATTCTCCGCCCTGCTCACCGATCCCGCCTTCGCCTGGTGGGGCGGAACCGTCTGGACAGGCTGGGGACGCAAGCCCGCCCCGTGACCGGCGACATCCCCAAGACTCAGGCCCCGAATCCCATCGCCGCCAGCTGGTCGTCCAACGCCTGGACAGCCTGGGTGTCCTGCCACGGCTGCATCTGGGCGCGAGCGGTCCGTATTTCTTTGGTCCGTCGTGCCGACGGGGCTTGGGTGACGAGCAGAGCACCGTCGCCAATGACGCGGGCGGCCTCTTCGACTTCGCCGGATTGCAGGTGGGCGGTGCCCAAGCGAAGCGTGCAATGGGCTAAACTTCCCACAAAAGAATTGTCGAAAAGCTGTAGGCCCGCGCTGGCCTTGACTGTGGCTTCCTGCGGCTTCCTCAGTCGCAGTAGGCAGTCACTCTGATGGCTCGCAACCAGACCCTCATGGTACCAATAGGCTGGTGATTCGGGGGATATCTGGCTAGCTCCTGAGGCAAGTCCAGCCTGCGCCCTGTCGAACGCTGCCATGCACTCCTTATACTGCCCATCAACCGCGTAAGCAGTACCAGCACGATCAGCGACGCAGATTTTTAGCGATACGTCATCGGTCTTGCCCGCCAGGCTCTGGGCCGCTGCGGCGAAATCGAGACCAGCGTGCGCTTTGCCGTGCCACGAAGAAAAGTAACTCATATTGCACAGCGCGTAGACAGCAAGCTCGGTGTTGTGGGCCTCTTGCGCGGCCGCCCGCGCCTGGTCGCAGTAGTGCAGGGCGCTGGCGTCATCGTCGAGATCGAAGAAGTAGTGTCCGGCGGAGCTGGACATCTTGCTGTGGACCGACAAGAGGCGAGGGCGAAGCAGATCCGGGCAACCGGTCAGTAGGGTACGGACCAGCTGTCGTTGGGCCAGCACAGTGTCCAGTACCGCCTGCGGCCCGAGGGCATCATCTTGCCGTTGGCAGTGCTGGAGAATCGTCTCAATATGGTCGATGACCTGGGCATCCACTCGGCTTGGCGAGACGATAGCCCTCGCGAGGCGCTCCTGTTCCTCGGCGTTCAGGCTACTCATCGGAGAGGCGGCGACGGTGGTTGCCGCCCAACCAAGTAACTCGAGTAATTTCCGACGTTTCACTGTATTCGCCCATTCCTGGAGAAACTTCGCGAGCTGCTCGTAGAGCTGATCTCCCCATTCAGCTGATACCGGCTGGGCCGCGCCGCTCAGGAACGCGAGGTACACCAGCGGCCCCGCCAAACCCTCCGCCAGTACCGCACCAGCAGCTGCGGCGACGTTCGCCAAAGCGTCCTGCCCGGCCAGGCCGCTGATGTCGTGGATGGGGTCCGTGCTGGTCGTGGCCCGCAGCGCCTGAGCTGCAGCGTACGCCTCGGCCAGCTCCGCTTCCCGGTGTCGCCGCTCATGGTCCTGCTTGGCAGCGTGTACCCGCTGGTACTCGGCCAGCAGAGCGCCGTCCGCGGCGAGCAGCTCGTCCGCGGTCTCCCAGAACTCGCGGGTCAGGAGCTGGCGACCCGATTCGGCGTGCGCGACCGTCGAGCGGCTGTAGCCGGTCTTGCGGGCAACCTGTTGCTGGCCGATCTCGGCCGCCCGGCGGGCGGCAGCCAGCTGAGCACCGAGGGCACGCCTCAGGGCGACCAGCTCCGGAGGCTCCAGGCTCACCGTCGTTTCCCCCCACCTACCACGATCAGACGATCCCTTTCAGAGCTGAGCGTAACGCCCACGGCACCGGCGTTCCGCGGGGTGCGCAGCGTTGTCCACGCGGGCTGCACGCCCTTATCTATCTCCCAGGCCCCCAGGGCCGGGAAGTACGGGCTACCCCAGCGCACGGTTGGTTGCCCTTGCCAGTTGGCCTTGCGCTCCCACCCCCCGGCGCGGGCCCACGTGACTGGCGGGCACCGAGCCCCCGACCCGCGCGCTGTTCCGGACGGACCCGCCCCGACCCTGGGTGCCGTCCACGCGGAGATGATGATGAGAACAGAAACGGAGTTGCAGGCATGGAGCACAAGGTGAGGCACGCCGGCGCGGGAGCACCCCGCAGGGTTTCCGTCAAAGGCACGGAAGGGGGCGATGGGACCGTGATCGTGAAGACGTATCAGGGAAAGGTATGGATGTCCATGCCACCGTTTATCTGGGAAGCGACCCTCGATCCGGCGAAGGTTGATGAGCTGATGCATGTGCTGGGGCTGGCTCGGGAGGAAGCGGCCAAATATGGTAACGACAGCCCAGCCG
>JBOHFY010000052.1:0-2503 GCA_050699895.1 Pseudonocardiaceae bacterium | reverse complement strand
GCGGAACACCGCTCGGATGTAGTCGGCCGTCTGGAGGAGCCCGGGAATGTAACCGAGCTGGTAGTCGCACACGACCGTGGCGTCGGTCTCCAGCGCCAGGTATCCCGCTTTGTTCAGGTCGTAGGCGTGCCACCAGCCCTTCTGCTTGGCCTCCCGGGTCATGTCGATGATCTCGGCCGAGCTTGCTGGCCGACCAGTCCAGCTTCGGCGCCGCCTCCTCCAAGCTGAGCCCAGCCTCCTCCCGCAGCTGTCGCAGCGTCCTGCCCAGCTGCCGCTGCCGCAATGTCCCTTGGCTACCCACCCCACCCCCATCGTCGGCACCACATCATCACCCTGGGTAGACCGAACTGAGAACCCACCCGCGCCCGCCCCAGCGACGTCCCCTCACCCGGACTCTAGGACGACCACTGCACCGAGCACGGGAGGCACGACCAGATGACCAGCAAGACCGCCGGGGTGCCCGAGGTCATCGCGCTGTACCGGGAGGACGAAGACGGCAACGACGAGCTGGCCGGCTGGGCGATGGTGCTCCCGGAAACGGAGAAGGTCGTCGCCTACATCCCGCCCAGCACCGGCGTCGGTATCGGACTGGTCAACGCGTTCACCTCACTGCGCTCCGCCGACCGCATCCTCAGCTACATGGGCATCTACCCGATCACAGACCTCGCCACCCTGCCCGGCGACCTACCCGCCCCAGGTTCGTGACGGGAGTCGCCGGCCGCGGGAAGTATCCCGTCAATCGCTGAGCCAGCGGCGGACCCCGTCTTAGGCGCGCTCAGTGCGCCGAGTCGGCTGGGTCAGGTGGGTACCGAGCTGAGCCGGCGATCAGGCCGTAGTATGGTGCCGTGTGCTATCGACTGGGCTAGTCACTTCAGACGATCTTGATGCGATCGGGCGCTCCATCACCAAGATTGATCAACCGCTTGAGGTCGCCGCCGAGTTGGTCGCCGCGGTCGATCAGCGGCGGGTGTCCGATGAGGCCGATACCGGGTACGCGCTGATGTTGGCCGCTGAGCTCAGCGAGCGGGCCGGGGATCTGCCGTCGGCCGCGGCGCTGGCCGGGCGCGCTGCCGAAGTGAGCCGCCTCTGGGGTGATCCGGACATCTACCCACGAGGGTTCCGCGCGGAGGTGTTGATGCGCCTGGGCCGTACCGAGGAGGCGATGGCCGAGCTGACATCCATGCGCCCGTTGCTGACTGAGGACCCCGACGCCGCGTCCCAGGTCAGTTGCGCGCTGGAGGCGGGTGGGCATGCCGAGATCGCGGAGCAGTGGCTGACCGACGCGCTGCGCACCGCGCTGCGACACCAACGGGAGGTGGGACCGAGCAATGAGCGGGCCGCGGCGGTGGTGGTGGCGCTGACCCAGCGCCGGCACGAGCTGCGTCGCGACCGGGGCCTGCCGCACGACGAGGTCGCTCCCACGCCTGATGACGGTGCGTGACCGATAGACTGGAGTGATCGCGCGCACGTGTGGTGGGCGCTGAAGGGAAGCCAGCTCTGTGACCGAGATCATCCTGCCGTCAGACGGAGACCGTGTCGAGCCGGTCGACATCCAGCAGGAGATGCAGCGCTCCTACATCGACTACGCGATGAGTGTGATCGTCGGGCGGGCGCTGCCCGACGTCCGCGACGGGCTCAAACCGGTGCACCGCCGGGTGCTGTACTCGATGTACGACTCCGGCTTCCGCCCGGACCGGGGCCCTGTCAAGTGCGCCCGCGTCGTCGGTGACGTGATGGGCAACTACCACCCGCACGGTGACACGGCGATCTACGACACCCTGGTGCGGATGGCGCAGCCCTGGTCGATGCGCTACCCGCTGATCGATGGACAAGGCAACTTCGGCTCTCCGGGCAATGACCCGCCGGCGGCCATGCGGTACACCGAATGCCGGCTGACCCCGCTGGCGATGGAAATGCTGCGGGACATCGACAAAGACACCGTCGAGTTCGAGCCGAACTACGACGGGCGCACCCAGCAGCCCGCCGTGCTGCCCTCCCGGATCCCCAACCTGCTGGTCAATGGCAGCTCCGGGATCGCGGTGGGGATGGCGACGAACATCCCGCCGCACAACCTGCGCGAGGTCGGCGCGGGTGTGGTCTACCTGCTGGAGAACCCCGACGTCGACGATGACACCCTGCTTGCCGCACTCACCCAGCTGATCAAAGGCCCCGACTTCCCCACTCGCGGCCTGATCGTCGGCACCGACGGCATCGCGGACGCCTACCGCACCGGTCGCGGCTCCATCCGGATGCGCGGCGTGGTGCAGGTCGAGGAGGACGCCAAGGGCCGCACCACCCTGGTGATCACGGAGCTGCCCTACCAGGTCAACCCGGACAACCTCGTCGAGTCGGTCGCCGGGCTGTCCCGGGACGGCCGGCTCGGCGGGATCGCCGAGATCAACGACGAGTCCAGCGACCGCATCGGCATGCGCATCGTGATCACGATCAAGCGTGACGCGGTCGCCAAGGTGGTGCTCAACAACCTCTACAAGCACACCCAGCT